>DMZT01000312.1:4172-19610 GCA_003484865.1 Stenotrophomonas sp. | reverse complement strand
CCTGCCAACAGCACTGGGCCTTCGCGCCTGGGAAGCGGCAGGTACTAGGTGGGCGTCCGCGCCCGTGTCCATCAGCCCGAATACCGGCCCCGGCCGGAGGACATGACCGTCCTCCGATTCGACCTGGAACGTCCGCGGGGAGGTTGCCGGGGCCTGCCGCCCTGCCGCCTGCATGGCGCTGCCCCCGTGCGTCCGCTTCACGGCATCCGGTTCGCCCGCGGGGGCGAAGGTCGCTGGCGGGGCGGAACGGGCTGCAAGGCCCCGGACGGCGCGCGGTTCCTTCGTTCCTCAATGCCCCTACGCAATGAGGACACGTTCCAATGACCACTGTTACCACCCTGGGTTTTCCGCGCATCGGTGCCAAGCGCGAACTCAAGCGCGCGCTCGAAGCCTTCTGGTCCGGCGAGAGCAGCGCCGCTTCGCTGCAGGACACCGCGGCCGAGCTGCGTGAACGCCACTGGCAGCTGCAGCGCGAGGCCGGCGTGGATGTGCCGCCGAGCAATGATTTCAGCCTGTATGACCAGGTGCTGGATGCGGCCTTCCTGTTCGATGCGATCCCGGCCCGTTACCGCGCGCTCGCCGATGCCGAACCGCTGAGCGGCTACTTCGCGATGGCGCGGGGCCTGCAGCGCGATGGCATCGACCTGCATGCGCTGGAAATGACCAAGTGGTTCGACACCAACTACCACTACCTGGTGCCCGAACTGCACGCCGGCCAGACCTTCTCGGTGCGCGGCGACAAGCCGCTGGCCGAGTACCGCCAGGCCAAGGCGCTGGGGATCGAGACCCGCCCGGTGCTGATCGGGCCGGTGACCTTCCTGCGGCTGTCCAAGACCACCGATGGCAGCAACGCGCTGGACCTGCTCGATGCGCTGCTGCCGGTGTACGTGCAGCTGCTCGGCGAACTCAAGGCCGCCGGCGCGGCGTGGGTGCAGCTGGATGAGCCGCTGCTGGTGCAGGACCTGGACGAGGCCACGCGGGCCGCGTTCGAGCACGCCTATGCGGTGCTGGGCCAGGTCGCCCGCCCCAAGGTGCTGGTGGCGACGTACTTTGGTGCGCTGGAAGACAACCTGGCGCTGGCTGCCTCGCTGCCGGTCGATGGCCTGCATGTGGATCTGGTCCGTGCGCCGGAACAGCTCGATGCGGTGATCAAGGCGCTGCCGGCCGGTCGCGTACTGTCGGCCGGGCTGGTCAACGGCCGCAACATCTGGCGCACCCACCTGGACAACGCCCTGGTGCTGGCGCGCTACGCGCACGGTCATGTCGGCAGCGATGCGCTGTGGCTGGCGCCATCGTGTTCGCTGCTGCACAGCCCGGTCGATCTGGACCACGAAAAGAAGCTGGACGACGAACTGCGCAGCTGGCTGGCGTTCTCCAAGCAGAAACTCGGCGAGCTGCGCGTGCTGGCCGACGCGATCGATGCGCCGGCGCGTGCCGAGGCACCGCTCGCGCATTCGCGTGCGTGCATCGAATCGCGCCGTCGTTCGCCGCGCGTGCACAACCCGGCCGTCGCCGCGCGTCTTTCCTCGCTGACCCCGGCCGATGCACAGCGCCACAGCCGCTACCCGCAACGCCACCTGGCCCAGGCCGCCGCGCTGAAGCTGCCGCGCTTCCCGACCACCACGATCGGGTCGTTCCCGCAGACGCTGGAGGTGCGTGAGGCCCGCGCCCGCAACAAGTCCGGCAAGCTCTCCGATGCGGATTACGATGCGTTTCTGGCCACCCAGACCGAGCACTGCGTGCGCGTGCAGGAACAGATCGGGCTGGACGTGCTGGTGCATGGCGAGTTCGAGCGCAACGACATGGTCGAGTACTTCGGCGAGCAGCTCGATGGCTTTGCCTTTACCAAAAATGGCTGGGTGCAGAGCTACGGCTCGCGCTGCGTGAAGCCGCCGGTGATCTTCGGCGATGTGACCCGTCCGCAGCCGATGACAGTGCGCTGGTCGCAGTATGCGCAGTCGCTCACGCAGCGGCCGATGAAGGGCATGCTGACCGGGCCGGTGACGGTGCTGCAGTGGTCGTTCGTGCGCGATGACCAGTCCCGGGCGGACACCTGCCGCCAGATCGCACTCGCCCTGCGCGATGAAGTGACGGATCTGGAGGCGGCCGGCATCGGCGTGATCCAGATCGACGAGCCGGCCATCCGTGAGGGCCTGCCGCTGCGCCGTGCGCAATGGCGCGAATACCTGGACTGGGCGGTGGAAGCGTTCCGGATCAGCGCCAGCGGCGTGCGCGATGCGACCCAGATCCACACGCACATGTGCTATTCCGAGTTCAACGACATCATCCACTCGGTGGCCGCAATGGACGCGGACGTGATCTCGATCGAAACCTCGCGCTCGCGCATGGAACTGCTGGATGCCTTCGTGCGCTTCCAGTATCCCAACGAGATCGGGCCGGGCGTGTACGACATCCACTCCCCCCGCGTGCCTGACAAGGCCGAGATGCTGGCGCTGCTGCGCAAGGCCGCCGAAGTGCTGCGACCGGAGCAGATCTGGGTCAATCCGGATTGCGGCCTGAAGACCCGCGGCTGGCCGGAAACCCGTGCCGCGCTGGAAGCACTGGTGGCCGCCGCGCGCGAACTGCGCGAGGAAACCGCCGACGCCAACGCCGCCTGATCGGCCCTTTGTAGACTGACCCAAGGACCCCATCGCCGCCGTTGCCGGCGGTGGGGTCGACGAGAAACGCATGAACCCGCATGACCTGACACCGATCGACCGCCCCACCCTGTCCCTGCCCGACGGCCACACCAAGCTGCTGCTGCACTCGTGCTGCGCGCCGTGCTCGGGCGAAGTGATGGAGGCGATCACCGCCTCCGGCATCGACTACACGATCTTCTTCTACAACCCCAACATCCACCCGGTGAAGGAATACGAACTGCGCAAGCAGGAGAACATCCGCTTCGCCGAGAAGCATGGCGTGCCGTTCGTCGACGCCGACTACGACACCGACACCTGGTTCTCGCGCGCCCGCGGCATGGAGAACGAACCCGAGCGCGGCATCCGCTGCACGATGTGCTTCGACATGCGCTTCGTGCGCACCGCGCTTTACGCGCATGAGAACGGCTTTGCGGTGATCAGCAGCTCGCTGGGCATCTCGCGCTGGAAGGACATGAACCAGATCAACGACTGCGGCCACCGCGCCGCCGCGCACTATCCGGGCCTCCAGTACTGGGATTACAACTGGCGCAAGGGCGGCGGCGCCGCGCGGATGGTGGAGATCAGCAAGCGCGAGCAGTTCTACCAGCAGGAGTACTGCGGCTGCGTGTACTCGCTGCGCGACGCCAACCGCCACCGCCGCGAGACCGGGCGCGAGCGGATCAAGCTGGGCGTGCTGTATTACGGCGATGGCACCTCGAAGCAGGGCGACGCCGACTGACCGCTGCAGGGGCGTCGGCTAGACTTGGCGCCCCTACAGCCTTGAAGCCGCCATGAGCCTTTACCCCGCCGATGTCGCCCTGGTCGTGATCGACCTGCAGCCGGACTTCATGCCCGGTGGCGCACTGGCCTGCGTGGACGGCGATGCGATCGTGCCGGACATTGCCGCCCTGCTGGCCGAACGCCGGTACGCCACCGTGGTGGCGACCCAGGACTGGCACCCGGCCGACCACGCCTCCTTCGCCAGCCAGCACCCGGGGCATCTGCCGTTCGAAGCGATCCTGCTGCACGCCCAGCCGCAGACCCTGTGGCCGGACCACTGCGTGCAGGGCAGCGATGGCGCCGTGCTGCATCCGGGCGTGGACTGGACGGTGGCTGACCTGATCCTGCGCAAGGGCACCCGGCGCGAGGTGGACTCATACAGTGCTTTCCGTGAAAACCATGGTCCCGACGGCACCCGCCCCGCCACCGGCCTGGCCGGCTGGCTGCATGAGCGCGGCATCCGCGAGGTACATGTGTGCGGCCTGGCGCGCGATTACTGCGTGCTGTGGAGCGCGCAGGACGCGATGAAATCCGGGTTCCGGGTGAAGTTCCTGTGGGACCTGACCCGGCCGGTGACCGAGGCCAACGATGGGATGGTGCGCGAGGCGTTGGCCAAGGCGAAGATCGCGGTTATCTGACGGGCGACCTCCGGGCGCCAGCCGGAACGGCGTACCGACCAACGGTCGGTACCTACCGGCACGTTACGCTCATCGGCGTACCGACCAACGGTCGGTACCTACCGGCACGTTACCTCGGCGCGGAGGGCGCCGCTGCGCAGGCACTCGCCGAACAGGCTGCCCTGGCGGCTCGGGATGGACTGGACGGCCTGCAGCTCCCCTGCCCCGTCCGGGCACTTCTTCCCGGCCAATCCGCGCAGGTCACGCTGCAGCTGCTCCCGGTCGATCACGTGGCAGCGGTCGACCGTCAGCCGGTACTGGCCCGGACCGATCCGCTGTCCATGCAGCGCAGGATCGGTCCGGCACGCGGTCAGCAGGAGCAGCAGCGTTGCCGCCGCCCCCAGCCGCCTCACGGCATGACCTTGGCCTGCTCCAGTTCCACCTGCAGGGTGCTGGCCAGTTCCTCGCGCGAGACCTCGAACTGCTGCTCGCGCAGCAGATCCTTGACCGCGACCACGCCACGCGCCAGCTCATCGTCACCGGCCAACACGACGAAACGAATGCCGGCCTTGGCCGCGTACTGGAACTGTTTGCCGATCTTCTTCGGCTCCATCTGCACTTCGGCGTTGATGCCACCGGCGCGCAGGCGGCGGGCGATATCCAGCGACTGCGGCAGGCTGGCGTCGTCCATCAGCGCCACCAGCGCGTGGACGCTGCTGTCTTCAATCCCGGCGATCAGGCCGGCTTCGCGCAGCTGCCAGAACAGACGGGTCAGGCCGATGGAAATGCCCACGCCCGGCAGCTTGGACTTGCTGTAGTGGCTGGCCAGGTCTTCGTAACGGCCACCGGAGCAGATCGAGCCGATCTGCGGGTGGTCGGTCAGCGTGGTTTCGTACACGGTGCCGGTGTAGTAATCCAGGCCGCGCGCGATGGAGAAATTCAGGCAGTACGCGGTTTCCGGCACGCCCAGCGCCTTGACCAGCTCCAGCACTTCGCGCAGTTCGGCCACGCCCACCTTCAGCGTCTCGCTGGCAGCCGGATCGGCCAGCAGCGCGTCCAGCTGCGCCAACGCGTCGGCGTGGCTGCTGGAGCGGACCGCCACGAAGGCCAGGATCCGCTCGACCTGCTCGGCCGGGATCTCAAAGCCTTCGCCCACCAGCGTCTCGCGCACGTAGTCGGGGCCGCGCTTGTCCAGCTTGTCCACTTCGCGCAGCACCGCCAGCTGGCGCTCGCCATCAGCCACGCCCAGGCTTTCAAAGAAGCCGCGCAGCAGCTTGCGGTTGTTGAGCTGGATACTAAAGGCGCCGATGCTGAGCTCGGCGAAGACCGCATGGATCACCGCCAGGACTTCGGCGTCATAGCGGATGCTCAGCGCGTCCTTGCCGATCACATCGATGTCGCACTGGTAGAACTCGCGGAAGCGACCGCGCTGGGCACGCTCGCCGCGGTACACGCGCTGCATCTGGTAACGACGGAACGGGAAGGTCAGGTCGTGCTCGTGCTCGGCCACGTAGCGGGCCAGCGGCACGGTCAGGTCGAAGCGCAGGGCCAGCTCGGGCAGCGTTTTGTCGCCGGCTTCGGCCGCGTTTGCCAATGCGCCGGTGGACTGCACGAAATACACCTGGCGCTCGGTTTCACCGCCGGACTTGGTCAACAGCACATCGGACAGCTCGAACACCGGGGTTTCCACCGGCAGGAACCCGAACCGCTCGTAGTTGCGGCGGATGACGTCCAGCATGCGCTGGAACGCGATCTGCTCGCGCGGCAGCAATTCCATGATGCCGGGCGGCGTACGGGGCTTGATCACTTGCGGGACTCCTGCGGAAACGGGGGGATGAGCGAGCGGCATATTCTAGCCGCAGCCAGCGCAACGAGCCGCATCCGGGCATCGGGACCGGGCCAATGGCGGCATGACGTATCATAGGCAGGTCCCGCTTGCTGACCTGACATGACCCGGCCCCACTCCGGTACCGCGCTTTCCGCTGTTGAAGACCCCGCCGCCCCCGGTTGCTCGCCGCTGCGCGACTGCCTGCATTGCTCGGTACGGCACCTGGCGGTCTGCTCGGCGCTGTCGCCGGATGAAGTGCAGGCGCTGGAGCGGGTCACCGTGTCCCAGGCACTGCCGCTGGGGTCCACCCTGGCCCGTGCGGGTGAGCCGCGCCAACATGTCTATACGATTACGGCCGGTGCGCTGCGCCTGGTCCGCACGCTGGCCGATGGCCGCCGCCAGATCAGCGGTTTCGTGCTGCCCGGCGACTTCCTGGGCTTGAGCGGCAGCGATAACCACCGCTATGACATCGAGGCCATCGCCGACAGCCGGGTCTGCCGCGTGGCCCTGCCGCAGATGAAGGACCTGCGCTCGCGCTTCCCGCACCTGGAGCGCAAGCTGCTGCAACGCGCCTGCCAGGAGCTGGATGCCGCGCAGGATGCCGCCATGGCGCTGGGCCGGCTGCAGCCGGCCGAGAAAGTCGCCGATTTCCTGCTGCGCCTGGCTGCGCGCGAAGCGCTGCTCGGTGAGCCGGGGCTGCGCGTGACCCTGCCGATGGGCCGCGGCGACATCGCCGACCATCTCGGCCTGACCATGGAAACCGTCAGCCGCACCTTCACCAAGCTGCGCCAGCAGGGCCTGATCGCCCTGCCCCATCTGAACACCGTCGAGATCCTGGACGAAGCCGGTCTGCAGAAGCTGGCGGCCGACGAGTCGTACTGACCCCGCCTCACCCGCGCAACAGCACCTCACGCAGCGCCCCATACTCCGGTGCGCACGCTTCGGCCTGCGCGGGCCGCTCCAGCAGTGCGGCCAAGGCCGGCGGCACGTCCAGCACCTGCCCGATCAACGGCTCCACCACCGATTCGAACTTGGCCGGGTGCGCAGTCGCCGCCACCGCCCAATGCCCCTGTGCGCCCGCGGCCCGCAGGTGCTCCAGGCGCGCCACCGCCGTCGCCGTATGCGGGCAGAACACCTCGCCATGCAGGTCATGGCGCCGCTTGATCACTTCGCGGATCGCCGCATCATCCACGGCCTCGGCCGTGAACGCGCCCCGCAGTGCCACGTCATCGTCGTTGTAGAGCCAGCGCAGCCGCTCGAAATTGCTGGGCGCCCCCACGTCCATCGCGTTGGCAATCGTCGCCACGCTGGTTTGTGCCTGGTAGGCCTCGCCATGGAAATAGCGCGGCAACACCTCATTGGCATTGGTCGCCAGCGCGATCTGCCCCAGCGGCAGGCCCATCGCCCGCGCCAGGATCGCCGCCATCGCATTGCCCAGGTTGCCGGTCGGAATCACCAGATTGAGCACGTGGCCGGTCTGCGCCTGATGCACCAGGGCCGCATGGGCGTAATAGCTCATCTGCGGCAGCCAGCGACCCAGGCTGATGCTGTTGGCCGAGCTCAACGGCACTGCGTGCTGCAGCTCGCGATCGCCCAGCGCCTGTTTCACCATCGCCTGGCAATCGTCGAACGACCCGGCGACGCGCAGTGTGTGGATGTTGTCGCCGAAGCACCCCAGTTGATGCGCCTGGCGCGGCGAGACGCGGCCATCCGGGTACAGCACCACGACGCGGATCCCCGGCTGCCGATGAAAGGCCGCGGCAACGGCCGCCCCGGTATCGCCCGAGGTCGCCACCACGATCGTCAGCGGACGCTCACGGCCCTGCTGCAGGCGGGCAAGACACGCCGCGAGGAAGCGCGCACCGAAATCCTTGAACGCCGCCGTCGGGCCATGGAACAACTCCAGCACATGATCATCAGCGGTCGCCAGGGGGCGCAGTGGCGCATCGAAATCGAAGGCCTGCTCGCACAGTTCGGGCAGTGCTCTCTCCAGGGCATCGTCATGGAAATACGGGGCCAGTACCGCCGCGGCGGTCTGCGCGAAGGAACCCTGCGCTGACCAGCTCTGCAGTTGCGGGCGGTGTTCGGGAACGTACAGACCACCATCCGGGGCAAGGCCGGCGGCGAGCGCCTGGCTGAGCGAGGCGGCGGGCGCGGCGTGACGCGTGGAAACGAACTTCATCGGATATCCCAAAGTAGAAAGAGTGGACGTGTCACAGCACGCGCGCGGCGGGCGCATTCAAGGGTGACACCCAGCCTTGGCTGTCGAAGCCCGCGTCCGCGAACGCCTGCTGGACTGCCGCCTGCGCGGCAAGCGCGGCATCGCGCTGCTCGAACCAGGCAAACACGCTCGGCCCCGCACCGGAGATGCTGGCGCCCATCGCCCCGGCATTCAACGCAGCATCGCGGGCCGCCGCAAACCCGGCGATCAGACCGGCCCGACGCGGCTCGACCAGCACGTCGCGCAGGCCGGCACGGACCAGTGCGGCATCGGAGGTGAAGCAGCCACTGAGCACCAGCGCCAGATTCGCGCTCTGCGCGACGAACTCGCCCAACGCGTAATGCCCCTGCAGCGCGGCGCGCGCGCGGCGCGTCTCCAGCACCGCGTTCGGATGCACCAGCAGGCTGTGCCACGCCGCCGGGACCGGCACCGGTACCAGCCGGTCCGCCGTGCTCAGTACCAGCCCGCCCAGCAGCATCGGCCCGAGGTTGTCGCCATGGCGGCCACCACTGGCCACCGCCTCGCCGGTCAGCGCGAACGGATACAGCGCCTCGCGCGACAACGGCTGCGGCAACAGCGCATTGGCCGCGACCAGCGCGGCCACACACGACGCGGCCGAACCGCCCATGCCCGAGCCCAGCGCGATGCCCTTGTCGATCTCCACCTCGAAGCCGAACGGCAGATCCAGCGCGGCACGCAGCGCGATCAACGCCGCACCGGCGGTGTTGTCCTCGGCCACCCGTGGCAGATCCACCGTGGTGCCGCGGATCGCGTGGATGCGAACCACGGGCTCGTCGATCCGCCGCGCTGTCACGGTATCGCCAACGCCCTCGATGGCGTGCCCAAGGATGTCGAACCCGACCCCCACGTTGCCGACCGAGGCCGGCGCAAATGCGCGTGCTTCCGTCCTCCTGCCCTCACTCACAGACGTGCTCCTTCGCCCACCGCCACGCGCAGCACATCGGCGAACACGCCGGCGGCGGTCACCTCCGGCCCGGCGCCCGGGCCCTGCACCACCAGCGGATTGTCGCAGTAGCGGCGCGTGGTGAACTGCACCACGTTGTCGGTCAGGCGCAGGTTCGCGAAGGCATGCCCGGCCGGCAGCGCGACCAGGCCGACCTCAGCCCCATCCGGCGTGAGGCGCGCCACATAGCGCAGCACCGCACCGTCCGCTTTGGCGACTGCCAGGCGCTCGGCGAACACCACATCGATCTGCGGCAGGCCCGCCATGAAGTCGTCCACGCTGGCCTGGCGCAGTGCTTCGGGCACCAGGCTTTCCACGCGCACCTGCGCCAGGCTGAGCTCACGGCCCGCCTCACGCGCCAGGATCACCAGCTTGCGCGCGACATCCACGCCGGAAAGATCATCGCGCGGGTCCGGCTCGGTATAGCCCATGCCACGCGCCTGGCTGACCAGCGCGGAGAACGGCACCTGGCCGTCGTATTTGTTGAACAGCCACGCCAGCGTGCCGGAGAAAATACCGTCGATCGCCAGCACCTCATCGCCGGTGTCGACCAGGTCGCGCAGCGTGGTGATCACCGGCAGGCCCGCACCGACCGTGGCTTCGTAGCGGAAGCGCGCGCCACTGCCAGCCGCTGCCTCGCGGATCGCGTGATAGCGCTCCAGCGGGCCGGCACCGGCCTGTTTGTTCGGGGTGACCACGTGGATGCCTGCGGCCAGCCAGCCGGCATAGCGGTCGGCCACGTCGGCGCTGCCGCTGCAATCGATGATCAGGGCGTGCGGCAGATGGGCGGAGACCAGGTGTTCGGTGAATGCGTCCAGATCGCTCGGCTGCGCCGGGCCGGACAGCGCCGCGCGCCAGTCACCTTTCAGTCCGCGCTCGTCCAGGACCATGCGGCTGCGCGAGGCGACCGCACGCAGGCGCAGATCCACATTGGCGCGGCCGAGCAGCTGTACCTGGGCCGCCTGCAGCTGGTCCAGCAGCGCCGCACCCACATTGCCCGGGCCGATCACACCGACCGAGAACGTCTGCGGCGACAGCCAGAACCCGGCATGCGCCGCGCGCAGCGCCTTGGTCGCATGGCGGCTGTCGACCGCCACCGAGATGTTGCGCTCCGAGGAGCCCTGCGCGATCGCCAGGATGTTCACCTGCGCGCGGCCCAGCGACTCGAACAGGCGCGCGGCCACGCCGGGCTGGCCGGCCATGCCATCGCCCACGGCGGCCAGCACACTCACGTTGTCGGTCAGCTGCACGCGCTGCACCTGGCCCAGGCTCAGCTCATGGGCAAAGGCCTGCAGCAGCGATTCGCGCGCCCGCACCGCCTCGGCCTGCTTCACCACGCAGCAGATCGAGTGCTCGGAGGAGCCCTGCGAGATCATCACCACCGACACATGCGCATTGCGCAGCGCCGCGAAGACGCGCTCGGCCGTGCCGGGCACGCCGATCAGGCCGGTGCCTTCCAGGTTGATCACGGCCAGGTCCGGGCTCAGGGTCAGCCCCTTGATCGGACCGGACGCGGTGCGCTCGGCAGTGATACGCGTGCCTGGATGATCCGGGTGGAAGGTGTTGCGGATGATGATCGGCAGGCCACGCTCGATCGCCGGCGACATCGTCTGCGGGTGCACCACTTTGGCGCCGAAGTAGGCCAGCTCGCAGGCTTCGTCGTAGCTTAGCGCTTCCAGCTGGACCGCCTCGGGCACCACCCGCGGGTCGGCCGAGAGCACGCCGTCCACATCGGTCCAGATGTGCAGCTCGTCGGCGTTGAACAAGGCGGCGAAGATCGCCCCGGAGTAATCGCTGCCGTTGCGGCCCAGCGTGGTGATGCGGTCCTGGCGGTCGCGGGCGACGAAGCCGGTGGCCACGATGCGCGATTGCGGATGCTGCAGGCGCCACTGGGCCAGGCGCTCGGCGCTGCGCGCCCAGTCCACGTCCACGCCCAGTTCACCGCGCTCGATCACCAGCACATCGCGCGCATCCAGCACCGCGCAGTCTTCGCCCAGCGTCTGCAGGTACGTCCCGAGCAGTTGCGCCGAATACACCTCGCCCATGCCCTGCACGCGGTCCAGCACTTCGGTGGGCAGGCCGCCGATCACCGCCAGCGCACCCAGCACCTCGGCCAACTGATCGAAGCGCTGGTCCAGCCACTCCACCGTCGCCCCGGCGTGCTCGCCGAGCAAGGCAACGGCGGCACCGCGATGACGTGCCCGCAAGGCGTGCCACTGTTCGCGCCAGGCCGAGCCGTCTTCCGCGGCCAACGTGGCCACCCCGATCAGTGCATCGGTAACGCCCTTCATCGCCGAGACCACGGTGACCTGCATCGTCTCCTCACGCGCCAGCAGCAGCTGCGCCACATGACGATAGCGCTCGGCATCGGCCACCGAGGTGCCGCCGAACTTGTGGACCACGGTGGTCACGCCGGCCCGCGCGGCGACGGAGACGGCGGGCTGGGCGGAAGGTGGAGCGGAAGCGGCGACAGAAGACATGCTGACCTCGATGGGAGGCCCCGCGTCACATCAGGTTTGAGAGTTTCCCCCGCCACCTGATCTGGGTGCGGGGCCGTGGTTTTCGGAAATTACGCGAAGACGACGGGCCGCACCGGGCGAGTGGTGGCGGTGGTAATGATGGTGGTACCGGTCGACACGGCCTGGCCGCCCGCGAAGGCGGGAACGAGCAGGTAGGCGTGGGCGGCGGTGATGACCATGGATCAAGAAAACTACGCCACCGCCCTGCTTGTCAAGTGCTGCGCTGCAAAAGATCGCGGCACGTAAATCGCGGCGATCGTCGGCCAACAAGTTGCGATTGTGACCATCCAGGCGGGGCAAGGCCTGCCCTACCCCACATGCTCCGCCACCGCCGCAGGGGGCCGATGCGCGTGCGCGCACATCAGCACGCCCGACACCAGGCAGACGATGGCCACCGTTTCCATCAGCGTCGGCCAGCGTTGCTGCCAGGCAAAGCCATACAGCAGGGCGAACAGGGTTTCGAAGACGATCATCTGCCCGGTGAGGGTCAGTGGCAGGTTGCGGCTGGCGCGGTTCCAGCAGGCATTGCCGAGCACCGAGGCGACCACCGCCACGCCCGCGCTGATCAGCCAGAAGTTCAGCCACTCGCCCGGCGGATGCACCGTCGCGCTGGTCAAAAACGCACTGGGCACCAGCACGAGCGCGAGCCCGCCGGTGGTGATGCCGGTCAGCAGCGACCAGTCATGCCCGGACAGATCCGGCCGGCGCGCCAGCCAGCGGCTGTTGCCGATGGAGTACACCGCCCAGGACAGCAACGCGCCGACCGCGCACAGCAGCCCGAGCAACCGGCGCCCGGCCGAGCCCTGCGCATGTTCGGCCATCAAGGCTTCATAGCCCACCAGCGCCACGCCAAGCAGGCACAGCAGCAGCGCCGGGGCCAGGCGACGCAGTGGCACCGCGCCTTCCTCGCGTACGCCGGCCAGGGTCACCACCACCGGGATCAATCCCACGATCAGCGAGGCGGCCGCACCACCGGCCCATTGCACGGCATTGGCCAGCAGCAGGAAGTAGACCAGGTTGCCGGCCAGGCTCAGCCACAACAGACCCCGCCACTCGGCCCAGGCCAGCCGCTCCTTGAGCTGCCGCCAGCGCGGCGCAAGCAGAACGACGGCAATCAGGCCGTAGACCAGATAGCGGCCGGCGGAGAGCTGTACCGCGTTGAAGCTGTGCAGCATCGCCGGGGCCAGGAACACCACGCCCCACAGCGCGCCGGCGGCAATGCCGTTGGCGATGCCCACTCCCATCGATCGTTTCATTGCGGCTCACGCGGTATGCATTGGCCGCGCAGTGTAGAAGCCGCGCACCGCGACGTCTTGACCGAGGCTACTGCCGCCGGAAAGCCTGCGGGGTCAGCCCGGTTTCCCGGCGCAGGGCTCGGGTCAGCGCACTGTGCTCGGAATAGCCGGCATCCAGCGCGATCGTGGCGATGCTGTCGCTGCTGGTGAGCAGCCGGTGCTTGGCCCAGCGCAACCGGCAGGCACTCAGCCACGCCTGGGGAGGCACCCCGAATTCCTGGACGAAGGCCGCATGCAGGCGGCTGCCGCTGATGCCGACCAGCGCGGCCATGCGGGCCACGTTCCAGTCCGCGCCGGGGTTGGCCGAGAGCCGGGTACACAGGGCATGCAGGCGTGCCGCGCTGCCAGCGGGCGCGTACTGCTGCAGCAGGGTCGCGAGCAGACCCTCACTGCCGTGTGCGGGCGCACCGGCCAGGCGCTGGCGCACTCCCTTCGGCAGTGCCAGCCAACGCTGCCGGCGCAGGTGCTCCAGGGTGTGGTCATCGATCACCCCCGCCGGGCAATCGACGATCACCATCAGATGATCGCCATCGCCGGTCTGGGCATGTCCCTCGCCGGGCGCCACGAAGGCCCCCTGCAGCACATCCAGGCGGCCGCCAAACGCATCGACCTCGACCTCCAGATCGCCGCGCAGCGGCAGCACCCATTGCGCAAAGTCATGCCGGTCCACATCGGTGGACGTTCCGTAACACCGCAGGTGGCAGGCGCTGGCGTGCATGGGGATAGTCTGCGCGCTGGGTGAAGGCCGCTGCAAGCGGCGGCGAAACGCCCGCGCATCCGCGTACCATGGCAGCCGACCCGTCCAACATGGAGCGTTCACCGTGGCCTGCACCATCGTTCCTCTCAGTGACCGCCCCGACCTGCTGCCGATCCTGGCCGAGTGGTATTTCCAGGAATGGGGACGCCACGTGCCGGACCTGACCCTGCTCGATCAGCAGCAGCGGCTGGAAGTGTTCCTGCAGGACGACGAGTTGCCCCTG
The DNA here is from genome assembly GCA_003484865.1 of Stenotrophomonas sp. Classification (GTDB taxonomy): domain Bacteria; phylum Pseudomonadota; class Gammaproteobacteria; order Xanthomonadales; family Xanthomonadaceae; genus Stenotrophomonas. Next base: position 5,767 of record DMZT01000312.1, on the reverse strand, counting down.
CTGCTGATCGCACTGGATGACGCGGTGCCGGTCGCCGCAGCGCAGCTCAAGTTCCATGAGCGGACCGAGCGCCCCGAACGATTGCACTGGCTGGGCGGCGTCTATGTCCATCCGGCGCACCGCGGGCGCGGCCTGGCCGAGAAAGTCATCGACGAATTGCTGGTGCGCGGTCGCGCGCTTGGCGTACGCGATCTCTACCTGCAGACCGAAGCCGATGATGGGGGCCTGTATCGCCGGCTGGGCTGGGCACCGCTGGAATCACTGCAGCATGCCGCGGGCATGCCGGTCCGGATCATGGTCCGCAGCGTGGCCGCCGACCGCGTCGACTGAACGCGCGGTTGCGGCACCTTGGTTGAAGAATGAATGCGACGCCGGTGAACGGCGTCAGCGGAAGCGCACCGGCTGCGGTGCCGGGCGGTCGGCCAGCGAGCCAAGCGTGAACGTGTATCCGGCCTCTTCCAGCAGCTTGCGCATGCGCAGCTCCGCGCGCTTGGGATAGGCCAGCGAGGTCGGTGCGTGCAGGGCGTAGGAGGTCGATTTCCCGGGCAGCGTTTCGCGGGTCACCGAGGACTGATTGGTCTCGCACGCGTTGGCCCACAGGTCCATCAGCACCTTCGGGCCGATGGATTGATTGTTGCTGAGACGAAGCGTCAGCCAACGCATGTGTTCCATGACAAATCCAAGCGGCTCTTTGTCCCGAGTATGCACCAATTCCCCCACTACCGTTCGGGGCCGTCCGGTGCGCTGGCAGCCACCCGGCAGTGTCGGGCAAAAACGAACAGCCCCTGCGGGGCCGGGGCTGTTCGGGTACCGCTCCAGGAAGCGGACTACTGGCAACCGTGGGGAATCGCCAGCGCACCGCCTGTCTGAAACTCAGTGCTTCATGGCGTGCTTGCGGTCGCGCATGACGGCATGGCATTCCTGCACCTGCGGCAGCAGACGCTGGACTTCCTGGCGCGCGGCCGGCGAGGTATCGGCGTCGGTCAGGGTGTCCTTGAACGCCTTCAGCAGGCGATCTTCGGATTCTTCCAGCTCGGCCACGTAGCCGTACTGCTTGTCGCCCAGGGTGGCGCGCACCTTGCCGTAGAACTGCTGCATGGAACCGACGAAGGTGCCATGGTCGGCCGGCTTGCCGCCCGCGGCGACAACGGTGGCGCTCAGCGAGCGGACGATCTCATTCTTGACACCGGCGATACGGGTGAAGAGCGCCGCCAACTCGGCATCTTCGACCTTGCCTGCGGCCTCGGTGTAGAACTCCTGGCCATCGCGGGCGATTTCGATCAGGTCGTTCAAGTTATGCGCGGTCTTCGATTCGGTATTCACTGCGATGTACTCCTGTTGGTCCGGTTTGGCCCGTGTGTTGTTGTCGGGGTGAGTCGACTTTTCCGCATCGGCCATGAAGTCGGCGTGACACTGAAATGCGAGTGTTCAGCGAGCTCAACGCACTGCGCGACAGATGTGCACGGCGCGTCGTCGAGGCGCGAAATGCGTGTTACTTCCCTGCCCGTCTGCGCTTGATCCAGGCCAGACATTGCCCGGCAATCGCCGTGAGCAGAATCAGCGAATTGGTCACCACGAAAACGATCGAGCCGGTC
>DMZT01000312.1:0-4128 GCA_003484865.1 Stenotrophomonas sp. | reverse complement strand
CGCGCTGTACGCAATGAACAACACCGAGGCCGTGATCTGGCCAACGAACAACCACGTCGATACCGCCTGTGCATCCTCGGCCGTCCACTGCTTCCATATCTGCCGCCACAGCGTGGCGATCAGCACGGCGGTCGCCGCCCAGCCGAGCAGATCAATGGGCGCCATCAGCGCGCCAGCAGTGACAGCGGGGCCACGTCGCCCGCCACCTCATCTGCCACCAAGCCAACGCGCTGTTCCAGGCGGCGCAGGAAGTCACTGAAACCGTGCGGTGCACGCGCGTGCCGGCGTGCGCTGGTCATCACCCGTGGGCTGGCCAGCCGCGCCACCTGCATGCCGGCCCCGTGCATGGCCTGGATCAGCGCGACGTCCTCACCGGTGGCCAGCGGCGCAAAGCCGCCGGACTGCCGATACGCCACCGCGCTGAAACCCATGTTCGCGCCGTGCACGTGCGGGTGCCCATCCACCGCATGCTCGCCCTGCAGGAACTGCTCGCGCACGGCCTGCGGGTAGTCCAACCAGTCACCCACCGCCACCACGCCACAGAAGGCATTCGCACCACACTGCAGCTGGCGCGCAAGCCAGTCCGGCGGCACCACGCTGTCCGCGTCGGTGCAGCCGATCCAGCGGGCCCCCAGCGCCAACGCGCGCTCACTCGCCGCCGCCCGCGCGACACCGACACACCCGGCGTCCACACTGACCACTTCCACGCCCATGCGCTGGCAGATCCATTCCGTGGCATCACGGCACCGATCCAGCGCCACCACGATCACCACCGGCTCGTTGCGCAGGGCCGGATCCAGCGCCGCCACCTGCAGCGACTGCAGGCAGGCCGCGATCATTTGCTCTTCGTTGTGCGCGGGAACGGTCACGGCAATCATCGCAGGCCCTCGCGTTCGGCCACCGAGGTGGTCTCGGCCGACCAGCCTTCCAGCAGCATGTCCTCGTCGCGATACGAGAACAGGCGTGGCAGGCCGTCATCAAACTGCGCGTGCACGAACGCGGCGCTGCAGCGCGCCTGCTCGAACGGCACGCGCCAATGGCAGGCGATCACCACGCCCTGCGGCGTGAGCGATTGAACCACCTGCGCCGCCAGCTGACGCATGTCGTCCTGTGAGAGGTAGTAACCCATTTCACCCACCACGATCAGGTCGAACCTGCCTGCTGGCCAGTCGTGTGGATGACGCGCCTGCTCGACGGAAACGTGCGCGTGGCGCCGGGTCATCGCGCGCGCCGCGGCGACAGCGCCTTCGCTCAGGTCGGTGGCAAGCAGGTGATCGCAGCGCTCGGCCAGGGCCGCGGTCAGCACGCCGTTGGAGCACCCCAGCTCCCAGCCACGGCCAAAGCGCTCGCGCGGCAGGCTGGCCAAGGTGAGCGCGCGCTTGCGCTGCTCGTACCAGCGGGTCCGGTACTGGAAGGGGTCCTCCTTCTCATACAACGCGTTGAAGTAGGCGACATCACTCATCCGATCAATACCTCGTAGTTCCGTTCAAACCGCTGCAGCACAGCGGCAGGCAGGATGGGCTCGCACTCGAGCCCCGCCACTGCGCCGGTCTGGGTCACGAACTGCTGGATCGCATCGCGCTTGCGGTCCAGCAGGTCGTCCTCCAACGCATAGCGCGTCGCCGGCGCCCAGGCGGACGGTGCCGCCTGCGGGTCCAGCCAATGCCAGCCCCACACCGGGTATTCCTTCAACGCGGCGCCGCGCGCGGTGCAGGCCTGCACGCAGGCACGCGCGACCGCTTCATGGTCCGGGTGCCCATCGAAGCGCCACGGCGCCAGCACCAGATCGTCCGGCTGCAGCAAAGCCGCCAGCTGCTCGCCCATCCATGCCTCGCTGGCCGTCACCGCGCCATCGCCGATGTGCCAGGCAATCCGCGCTGCGCTCGCCAAGCCCAGGCAACGCAGCGCATCGTCCAGCTCAGCGGCACGGGCCACGCGCAGCCGCTCGGGCGACCACGCAGGCTGATCGGGATAGCAGGCTTCGCCGTCCGTCACCGAGACCACCGTGACCGCCAGCCCTGTCTGCTGCGCAAGCGACATCAGGCCGCCGCAGGCGAGCACTTCATCGTCCGGGTGCGGCGACACCACCACCAGCCGCCGCGCATCGCCGAACAGCGCCGCAGGGGACGCAAGCGGCCGCGACTGCAACCACGGCGATGCTGCCCACTGCGCCTCGGTCACGCCGCCGCCTTCGATCTGACGGTTCACAGCGTCCACGTACGCCCCTCGCGATGCATCAGGTTGCCAAGATGCTGCCAGTCGCGGTCGGCATGGCTCTGGCGGATGAAGACGGTCAGGTCAGCCCAGCGCCGGGCGTGCGCCGGGTCCATGCACATCGGGCCCGGCCCAAGCGCCCTGCCGACCCGATCCAGCGTCACGGAGGCGGCGCGCTCCACCGCACTGCGCGCTCGCACGATCTCACGCTGATGGGGTTGGTCGGGCTGTGCATCGATCAGCGCGGCCAGCTCGCGCAGCAGTGAGGCGCATGGCGACAGCGCCAGATCGATCTCACCCAGCAGGCCGGCCGCCGTGCCCGGTTCGTCCGCGCGCGCGCTGTGCAGCAATGGCTCGGCCAACGCGCTCGCCCCGCCGAACCAGCACGCCGCGATGCCTGCGCCACCATGCCAGAACCCCGGACGCTGCAGATAGGCATCCGCCGCGCCGATCTCGACGGCCGGCACCTGATCGAAACAGGCGGTCCCACTCGGCACCCGCCCCATGCCCGTGGCCTGCCACGTCTGCGACAGGAAACGCACGTTGGCCCGGCGCACCGGCACCAGGAACAGCCGCGAGCGCCCGTCATCGCGCACCGTCACCAGGGCATGGTCCACCCAGCCGGCACCGGAGCACCACGGCTTGTCACCGGACAGCGTGCCGCTGGCGCGATCAAAGCGCAGGGTTGCCGCCGGCCCTTCGGCCGCCCATACCGCGCCCAGCCGATCGTGGTCCGGCATCGCGGCGCCCAGTTCTTCCAGGATCGCCTGCGCGTCGTAATGTGCTTCCAGCACCTTGGCCAGGCAGAGATCCCGCGCGGCGATATGCGCCAGCGCCTGCCAGCGCAGCAGCGTGTCCCCGCTGCCAGGGCGCGGCAAGGAGGGTTGATGCTCGATCCAGGCGCGGGCCTGCGCCTGCAGGTCGTCGCCATCGGTCACCGGCTGCGGTGCCGCCGGCGGTACAAGAGAAGCCACGGCATTCATGTCAGGGCGTCAGGATCACCTTGCGGCAATCCTCCTCTTTGCGGTCGAAGATCTCGTAGCCACGCACCGCGTCTTCCAGCGACAGCCGGTGGGTCACGATCACGCCCGGATCCAGCCGGCCTTCGCCGATATGGTCGAGCAGCTCTGGCATCAGCTTCTGCACATGGGTCTGCCCCATCTTGAAGGTGAGGCCCTTGTCGAACGCATCGCCGAGCAGGAAGCCGTGAATGAAGCCCGCATACACGCCCGGGATGCTCACCGTGCCACCCCGACGGGTCGCAGCGATGCACTGGCGGATCGCCACGCCGCTGCTGCCTTCCACCTTGAGCGTCGTCAGCGCCGATTCCAGCGCACTGCCCTCGGCCTCGAAGCCGACCGCTTCGATCGTGGCATCCACGCCGCGGCCGTTGGTCTGGGTGATGATGTATTCCGCCGGATCCTCCACCTGGGTGAAATCGATCGGGGTCACGCCGTAGGTCTGCTGCGCGAAGGCCAGGCGATACGGCAGGTGGTCGACCATGAAAATCGTCTCCGCCCCCAGCAGGCGGCAGCAGGCCGCACTCATCAGCCCGACCGGGCCGGCACCGAAGATCGCCACCGTGGAACCCGGCTTCACGCCTGCGTTGATCGCGGCCTGGTAGCCGGTCGGCAGGATGTCGGAGAGGAACAGTACCTGCTCATCGGACAGCGCATCCGGAATACGCAACGGCCCGACATTGGCCTTCGGTACGCGCACGAACTCCGCCTGCCCGCCGGATACACCACCATAGAGATGGCTGTAGCCGAACAGCGCTGCCGGCGGGCGGATGCCCTTCTGGTTCACCGCGGCGCCCTTGCCGGTGTTGGTGGTCTCGCAGGCCGCGAACTCGGCCAGGCGGCAATGGAAGCACTCACCACACGCAATCACGAATGGAATCACCACGCGGTCGGC
>DMZT01000311.1 GCA_003484865.1 Stenotrophomonas sp. | reverse complement strand
ATCTCAGCGGCAACGCCGCCGGCAAGGTCGCGCGCGGCAGGCCACGCCACGTGCCGGGCGAGATGAACAAGACCGAAGAGGCCTACGCCGCACACCTGACGCTGCAGCTGGCCGCTGGCGCGATCGCGTGGTTCCGCTTCGAGTCCGTGAAGCTGAAATTGGCCGAGAAGACGCACCTGACCATCGACTTCTTCGTGATGACGGCCGCCGGAGATCTGGAGGCACATGAGGTGAAGGGTTTCTGGGAGGAAGACGCACGCGTGAAGGTGAAGGTGGCCGCCGCTATGTACCCGTTCCGATTCCTGGCAGTCCAGCGCGCCCCCGGCGGCGGCTGGAAAACGGAGGTGTTCTCTTGAACGCGATGATGATTGGCGGCGCAAGCGTGCGCCGCGACGACGTGGGCAGGTTCTGCCTTAACGATCTGCACCAGGCCGCCGGCGGCGCCAAGCGGCACCAGCCCAGCGACTGGCAGCGCCTGAAGCAGACCGAGGAACTGGTGGCCGAGCTGGTCAATTCCGGGGATTCCCGGGTTTACCCGGTGCACTCAGTGGCCGGCCGCTACGGTGGCAGCTACGTGGTGCGCGAGCTGGTCTACGCCTACGCCATGTGGATCAGCCCGAGCTTCAGCCTGCAGGTGATCCGCGCGTACGATGCGCTGGCTGCCGGCACTCCCGCACCTGACCCGATGCAGGCGCTGACCGATCCGGCGACGCTGCGCGCGCTGCTGCTGTCCTACAGCGAGAAGGCCGAGATCCTCGAAGCGCGCGTGCAATACCAGGAGCCGCAGGTGCGCGCGCTGCTGCGGCTGAGCCAAGCCGATGGCGCCTTCAACATCAGCACCGCGGCCAAGATGCTGCAGGTGCAGCGGCGCCAGCTGTTCGCTTGGCTGGCCGAGCATGGCTGGATCTACCGCCGCGCCTGCAGCAAGAACTGGCTGGCCTACCAGACCCGCCTGCAGCAGGGCGTACTGACGCACAAGGCCAGCGTGCAGCGGAGGGAAGGAGAGCCTGATCGCGTGCACGAGCAGGTGCTGGTGACCGCAAAGGGTCTGTCGCGGCTGGCCGAGAGCATCGACCGGGACCAGATGACCTGGGCGCAGGCCGACGCGGCGACTCGGATGCAGCTGACGCCGGAGGTGTGCTGATGGACGCCATCCGGAAGCGGGCGCGGGAGCTGCTTGTCGCGGAGCTTGAAGCATCCGGCGATGCTGAATCGGCTGCATGGGTCCGCAGCGGTGGGGCAGATAGTTGCGTGCCGCTACGTGCCATCATCGCCGCCCTCATGCCACCCGTGGGCTACACCCCCGAGCGCAGCGTCCTCGTGGCGGCGACCCGGATTCGGAAGCTGGCCAGTGCCGCCACGCCGATGGCCCGCTCGGCCTACATCAGGGCTGCCGAGACCGTCGAGATGGCAGTGATCGCCGCCCGCCCGGAAGCACCTGATAGTACGGCGGTAACCGTGGTTTCCAAGGGCGAAGCGGAGGACCTGAGCAGGCGACGCGTTGCACGCATGGAGTGGGCTGAATGATGGGCGGCCCTGCAATTCCTTCAACAGCAGGGCGTCGCCCTGGAAACAACCAACGTGACAACCATGGAGACTTCCCGATGATTCACAAATTCCACAGCTTGGACGAGGCCACCCACCATCTGTACCTGGAAGGAAAGGAAGACCCCATCTGGTGCCATGTCGACGGCAGCTTGTGGGAGGTCTGGCGGGACGGGCGATCCCGCTGGGTCAGCAACAGTGAGGTGGCCTGATGTCGGCAGTGGCCATGCCGGTGCAAGGCATGAAGGCCTGCGGCAACTGTGGCAGCGACGATGTGCGGGTGCGCGCGCGAGGCAGTGTCGACAGTCGCCGCACGGCGCAGGTCGTCTGCGCGCGCTGTGGCGCGCGAGGGGAATCGCACGTTGGCACTGATGCGGAGATACTTGCCGTGCGGGCATGGGCGCAGAAGCCATTCTCCATGTCGGCGCCTCCGCTAGTCAGCGCTGCTCGCGGCCGAGTGCCAGTGCCAGAGACCACCCTGCACCGTGACCCGCTCGAACTGATCGCCCGCATGGTCGTGGGCGGAAGTTTCCGCGAGCCATCGGACGGAAGGTCAACCATGCCGCCGCTGACAGCTGCTGACATCGCCGCCGCAGTAGGCATGATGCGGGACTCTGTCGCCAAGCAGGCCGTGCTGGCGGTGGCGCTGCGAGGGCAGGGAGTGTCTCTGTCGTCGCTGGGGCGTTCTCTGGCCAGGCGTGTAATGCGACAGATCCAGGGGCAGCGCCGCATAGGCGCAAAGCCCGCGCTGCGAATGGATGACCCGGCCGACCGCTGGCGCATGCGCTTGGTGCTGCAGGACGCGGTTAACGATCTGGTGTGGCCGGAAGGGAAGATCGCTGCACAGGATGCGGCCAAGGCTGCGAAGATGCGAAAGGGCGAGTACCTGCGCGTGTATGAGATCGCTGCCGCAACGCTTCGCCAAGCGCTGGAAGATGGGCGAAAGGAGTTCAGCGGCAGGGTGTTCAACTAAGGTGACCTGGCAGGTCTGTAGTGCCGCCTTGTTTCGCTTCGGCGCATAGAAAATGGGTCGCGGCCAGCCTAATGTAATATGCATCGGCCAAACTAACCGCTGGCTGCATTCGAGGACAGAGAGCACAGGTCCGGCAGCTAGATCCCGATCCGCCCCAGCCATGCCTTACCGAGGCTGGCGGGCCGCCGGGCCTAGCTTTTCCATCATTTTGCAGGATGGCAGAGCGCGCTAGTTAGCGATTGGACATCTCGCTTCTCTCTATCACCATGGTTGGCGCGCGCGAGCTGGTTGCGTCGCCAGGCTGCTTTCCAGCATCATCCTACCGTCTATCAAGGAAGGAAGTGGCATGCGACTAAGTGAGATCGACTGGGGCGCGGACAGCGCCGAGAACGACCCGCACCTGCTCCAGTACTTCTACGATTCAACTGCATTCCGGCGGATCAAAAACAAACAGAAGCAGCTCGTTATCGGCCGGAAGGGTACCGGCAAGAGCGCGTTGCGCTCGCGTCTGAAGACGCATTTCGAGGCTCAGCCCAATACCTTTGTCATTTCCGTCGCTCCACAGTACACGACGATTCGAAGCATCCTAAACGAGGGTGACCTGCAGCATGCCTTCGGGCAGGAGATCTTCTTCCAGCACACTTGGCTGCGGCAGATTTTGACCGACTGTTTGGCAGCTGTCGGCCATGGTGTAAAGGGTAGATACGCTAGAGATAGCGAAGCGTTCGCGCGCAATGTGGCGACGCAGCTCAACCGCACTTCACTGGACATGCTGGAGAACATTACCGAGGTCCTGAGACGCACGAAAGCCAAAGTTGGCGAGCTCGGGGAGTTTGGGCTGAATCTTGAGAAGGAGCTACGCAATATCGCCGATGTAGACGCCCTTGAACATCACGCCCTCGAGCTTGCGGCCAGTGGTGCACAATTCGTAGTGATGTTCGATGACCTGGATCAGGGCTGGGATAACTCGACTGCCTCTAACCAGTTGCTGCTTGGATTACTGCGTGCGGCTACAATCCTCAATGGAAAAAGCGCGAACATCTTTCCCGTGATCTTCCTTCGTGAGGACGTATATGCGCTGCTGATGGGCATCACTCAGCATGCGGACAAGTACCGGAACATCGAGTTGATTCGCTGGGAGCGCGAGCAGCTCGTTCAGATCCTTGAGTCGCGCATTGAGTTCAATCGAGCTGTACATGGTGCCGGGCCAGTTAATGACCTATTCGGAAGTGTTTTTCCGGAAACCGTCGCGACATCGAATACCGTTAACTGGTTGGTGGAGCGTACGCTTAATCGGCCGCGAGAGTTGCTGCAGCTGGTACGTGCTTACACCGAAAGCGTTGACGGGTTTGAGCCTAGTGATATCGCGTTGAAGTCCGCGGAAAGCGGCTATTCGACGTGGAAACTTACGGACCTATGTAGCGAATTCTCCAATCAGTATCCTAGTCTGCAGGCATTTTTCTCCGCATGGCGCTCGCATTTTCCTCGCAAGGCCTATCACCTTCGTCGCGCGGATCTGGATGAAGTTATCGTCACTCTACTCGCCACATCGCAGATCAACGAGCCGTGGTTCAACGCAATTGTTGAGGCCACCGACGTAGATAAGATGATCGCCATCCTGTACGAAACGGGGCTCATAGGCGACTACGTTGCAGGAGGCGCCGGTGGTGGCGCCCGCGCACATTACTCATTCCAGGAACCTCACCATCCTCGCTTCGACGAGATACAGATCCACCCATGTTTCCGACGTGCACTGGATACGGCAGAGCGGATCAGAGGAAAAGCACGCCCGCTTAGCTAAGTCACATCCGTTCTACAAGCGCTGACTGGAGTGCGCTTCGGGTCAAAAGCGAAAAATGGCATCACTACCGAGGCTGGTCCAGCCGGCTGGCCGCTTTGGGCCACAAGCGGTCGCTGGCGCACCCCGACTCTCAGCGGATTACCGTTAAGCAAGATTACCGCAGTCGCCACGAAACTTACCGCATTCGCCCGACTGCGGTAAGGAACCTTACCGCAGTTGCAGTGGGAACCAGACCTAGGCCATAGTAGCTACCGTGGGCGAGGTTCCAAACAACCCGCACTCAACGGCCGCAGGCCTGGACTCGGGAGGTCCAGTGACCTGCGGTTCGTCGTTTCAGAAAGACTGAAATCCAGTTCCTGCCGAGACGAGTTCCCCTCTCAGCTGCGTCGGTCGGCGCAGTGTTCTCGTGACCGCCTGCAGCGCCTGATCGTTGGGAAGCCTTTCGGAGAGCCGCTGAAGCCGAAGGATGATCGTTCTGACATCGGACGTGACGAAGTAGTCAGCCTGGGCTTCGAGGGAGGCCTCTAGGTGTTCCACATCAAATTCCTTACGCCGAATCTTCTCGTCGTAGAGAAACGTCCCGGCTGTCTGCGCGCGCACGGCGGCCTCATGGACCAGGCGTTCATGGTCCATGCCATCCGCTGTGAGCAGAACGTCCAGACTCCCGCTGTATACGCCTCCGTAGAGAAAGCTTCCATCGGCCTTGAAAGAGCCATCGGCACGTGTGCCCGGGATAGGTATACGCGTGGAATGTCCTTCGGTTCGCCTCCGGGCCTCTGTAGCAAGGGCCTCCCCGAGCTCAAGCATTACCCGCTCGTCGTACAGAAGCTGTGCTTGGACGTGGCCACGTTTAATGGCCGTGAGAACGTCATCGAATGCGGTAGCGTCTGCATAGTGGGGTGATAGGTCGCTAATTCGGCCTGCAACCCACGAGAGCCAGTGGCGCCATACGCACGTATCAACAAAGATCTTCAGCATTTCTTCCTGACCTTGCTGTTGGGAGGAACCTGGTGCATTCCAGTATCTCAATTTACGCCCGCATCCCCCGTCCGGATCTACCCTCGCGCCTAGCCGGCAGCGGGGCGGGCACATTTCTGCAGGAACCTCTGATGGCCAAGATCACCGCTCAACAGGCAGGCGGCACCAACGTCGTCGCCTTCTTGGACATGCTGGCCTGGTCCGAGGGCACCGACAGCGGCAAGCAGCGGACCAAGGATCACGGCTATGACGTGATCGTGGGAGGCAAGCTGTTCACCGGCTATGCCGACCATCCGCGCGAGCTGGTTTCGCTGCCCAGGCTCGGCATCAAGTCCACTGCTGCTGGTCGCTACCAGCTGCTATCGCGGTACTACGACGCGTATCGCCGTCTGCTGGGTCTGGAGGACTTTTCTCCGGTCAGCCAGGATCTGATCGCAATCCAGCAGATCCGGGAGCGGCGGGCGCTGGACCTGATCAAGGCCGGTCATGTCGTCAAGGCGATCGGCTTCGTCCGCAACATCTGGGCGAGCCTGCCAGGCGCCGGCTACGGCCAGCACGAGCGGAAGCTGGATGACCTGCTGGCGGCCTACCGCAAAGCCGGTGGCGTGGTCGTGTCATGACCGAGGAAACCGTCCCGTGGTGGATGGCCGGTGGTCTCGCTGCGTTCTGGGTGGCAAGGGAAACGTGGGGCGCGCTGCTCTCCCGCCGCAAAGAGCGGACCGAGACGGACGCCAACGTCGACCTGTTGAACGGCTTGGTGCAGCGCGTGAAGTCGCTGGAGGAAACTCAGGCGGCGACCACGCTCCAGCTAGCCGAGGAAATCAAGTTGCGGATGACCGCACAGGAAGAGGCCCACCGACTGAGGCTGCGGGTTATGTCGTTGGAGTCAGCCATGCGCCAGGTGGGCGCGGTTATCCCGCCGGAGATGCCGTGATGATCCGTCTCAACACCTTGCTCGTTGCCGCAGCACTGGCCTTGTCCTTCTGGGCGGGTTGGTCCTGGCGTGGCGACCGCGCCGAAGGCGCAGAGTTTCGGCAGCAGGCCGGTGCCAGCGGCGCGGTGGTCGATCAGGTCACCCAGGCACGCGCGATAGAGCACAACCAGGCCGACGCCATGGCCACCATCGGAGCGAAGCATGAAGAAGACCGCGCGGCGGCCGAGGCCGTCCCTGCTGCTGTTGTTGCTGAGCTGCGTGCTGGCACTGTCCGGCTGCGCCACGACCTCGCCACCTGTCACACCGGTCGCCTGTCCGAAGCTGCCGCCGGCACCGTCCAACGTGATGCGCCCGCCGACCTCGGAGTCACGGTTGCGGGCCCTGCTATTGGAATCGGTCGAGAAGCCGACGACCAGCTCAGGGCCTGTCAGGCAGTCATCGCCGCAGACCGTGCCGAGATGATTCAGTGAGCGCTTTAGTGAAGTTCGAGGATGGGCACGTGTCCTTCAAGTGCCCGGGGTGCAGGCTGCACCACACCCTCCCGGTCCAGGGCGCCGGCACCACGTGGCAGTTCAACGGCGACGTGGAGAGTCCGACCCTATCGCCGTCCATCTTGGCGCGTGGCGGTTGCTGCTACGAATCCGAATGGCACGAGCAGGAAAAGCGTCGCCATCTTGGGCCGGAGCACTGCGACAAACACCACCCCGACGAAGACGGCGTCAGCATGTGCCATACCTGCCATTCGTTTGTGCGCGAAGGGCAGATCGAGTTCTTGAGCGATTGCACCCACGCTTTGGCGGGGACGACGGTGCCGCTGACCCCGGTCGAGAACTAATGTTTCACGAAATGGTTTCACGCAAGCAGGCGTGAAGGCGAAACTGAACGAAGATGCCTGATATCCACAGGATATCCACAGAAGGCTGAATGGGGCGGGGTCCCTGGGGTTATCCACAGCCACCGGGGGGAATTCGGACCCCGGTAAAAGACAGTATTTCGGCCTTCAGGGTGCTCCACCACAGGCCACCTTTTTGGCGGATATTCCCGGGAGAAACCGCATTTTCACGCCTGAATAGGCTGTGCATCGGGTAGGACATGGCTGACATCCACGAATTCACCAAGGGCTGGTCCGTGGCCCGGCTGGCTGATGAGTTCGGAATAGACCGCCGCACAGCCAGCAAGCGCCTGAAGGAGGCCGGCGTTCCGCCGCTGACCAAGAGGGCGGGGCACGACGTCTACCGCCTGGCCGATGCAGCCCCCGCGCTGGTGAATCCTGGCGCTGCTGCGTTCGGCGCTGAAGGTGTGGTGGATCCGCGCGACCTGCCGCCAATGGAGCGGCGCGCCTTCTACCAGTCGGAGAACGAGCGCCTGAAGGTCGAATCGACCATCGGGCAGCTGGTGCCGGCCGCAGAGGTCGAGGCTGATTACGCCGAGCTGGTGAAGAAAATCGTGCAGTTCTTCGACACCCTCCCTGATGTTCTCGAGCGAAAGGCCGGGCTTACACCAGAGCAGGTAGTCAAGGTCCAGGACGAGTGCGATCGCGTCCGCCAATCCATGTACGAGGGCATCACCGATGACGACGTACGCGACAGCGCGTAGCGTGCGCCAAGGCGTTGCCGAGATGATCCGGCCGCCGCGCCGGATCAGGGTGAGCGAAGGTGCACGGGTGCTGCAGGTGGCCAATGCCGCCGGCGCCGCCGGTTCCTGGGATCCGGACACCACGCCCTACATGGTCGAGCCGCTGGATACGACCGGCAGCTGGCATTACGAAGCAGTGGTGTTTATAGGGCCGGCACGTTCGGGCAAGACCATCTCGCTCATCGATGCGCGCCTCGCCTACCTGATCACATGCAACCCGGCCGACGCCATGGTTGTGCAGATGTCCAAGGATGCGGCCGAGGACTACAGCAAGACCCGTATCGCCCGCAGCATCGCCGCCAGTCCGGAATTACGCTCCCGGCTGAGCCCGCGCGCCCACGACGACAACATCCTGCTGAAGTTCTTTCGGTCGGGAATGTCGCTGCGCATGGGTTGGCCCTCGGTGTCGGTGTTGTCGGGCAAGGACATCCACGACGTCCTGATGACGGACGTGGATAACTACACCGGCGACCTGACGATCGATGAGTGCTTCGGCCTGGGCCTGAAGCGCACGCAGACCTATATGTCGGCCGGCATGGTGGTGGCCGAGTCGAGCCCGGCAACGGACTACGCCGACGGCGCCTGGAAGCCACTGCACCCGCATCAAGGCCCACCGGCCGCCGGCATCGCCGCGCTGTATGCGCGCGGTGACCGGCGGCGCTGGTACTGGCCCTGCCCTGAGTGCGGAGAGCGGTTTCAGGCAGCGCCTGGCTATGACGGATTCGCCTTGCCACCGATGGAGGAACTGCTGGAGCGGGTCGTGCTGGACGACGTGCAGAAGATGGCGCGGCACTACTCGCTGTTGCACTGTCCGCACTGCGGCGTCGGCCTGCAGCACCGGTGGAAGGATGGGATGAACCGCAGCGGTGTGTGGGCTGCGGAGGGCCAGGTCGTGCACGCCGACGGAACGGTCACCGGTGACCGGCCTGAGGCGCGCATCGCCAGCTACTGGCTCGGCGGTGTCGCCGCGTCGTACCAGTCCTGGGAATCGCTGATAGAGCGCTACCTCCAGGCGCTGCGTACCTTCGCCACCACCGGTGAAGAGCGCCCGCTGAAGACAACGCACAACGTGGACGGGGCGATCAACTATGTCCCGATGGCAGCGCGGTCCGCCAGTGATCCGAACGAGATGCAGGAGCGCGCCGAGGTATGGGCGGCTGGTGCTGTGCCCGCTGGGGTGCGCTTCCTGTTGGGAGAGGTCGACGTCCAGGCCAACCGATTCGTAGTGCTGGTGCTGGGCTTCGGCATTGGCGAATCCGGGCAGCTGGAACGCTGGGTGGTGGATTCCTTCACCTTGCGCACGTCCAAGCGCGAGGACGGCTCGGGCGGCTTCCTGCCGCTGGATCCGCCTAAGTACCTGGAAGACTGGGAGCGGCTGGTTGAGAAGGTCATCAGCCGCCGTTACCCGCTGGACGATGGCACCGGCCGCAGCATGCCGGTCCACGCGGTGGGCGTCGACTGGGGTGGCAAATCGGGCACCTCGGTGCGGGCGCTGGAGTTCTGGCGTTCGCTCAAGGCCCGGAAGCTGCACGCCCGGGTCAGGTTGATCAAGGGTGATGCGCGCCGCGAAGGCGGGCTGTTCCGAGAGACCTTCCCCGACAGCAGTAAGCGCCGGGACCGCAAATCAGGGTCGAAGGGCGATGTGCCGCAGCTGCTGCTCAACGTGGACAGGCTCAAGGACACCGTGGACGCGAACGTGAAGCGGGCAGAGCCCGGCCCGGGCTACTACCACTTCCCCGACTGGCTGCCGGAAGCGTTCTACGCCGAGCTGACGGCCGAGTCGAGGACGGCAAAGGGCTGGGAGAACCTGGCGAAGCGGCGAAATGAGGCATTCGACCTGTGCGGCTATGCCGAGGGCATGGCGCTGTGGCTGAAGGTTCCAGCCATCAACTGGACCGCGCCGCCGGCATGGGCCGCGCCGTGGGACGACAACCCAGACGTGAGGGCAGACGACGTCGCGCCGGCGCCAATGCCGCGTGCGCGCACCCGCCGCGTCATCAGAAGCAAGTACCTGGGACGCTGAAATGGCATTCACCAAGAATCAAGTCGTACAACTGGAGGCCGCGATTGCGGCCGGTGTGCTGAGCGTCCGCTATGCCGACCGCACCGTGACCTACCAAAGCCTGAAGGAGATGCGCGGTCTGCTGAAGCAGATGCGCGATGAGCTGGGCCAG
>DMZT01000308.1 GCA_003484865.1 Stenotrophomonas sp. | reverse complement strand
CGTTGGCGACCGGTGCCGGTGCCGACGCGTCGGCCGGGCCGGCCGGCGGCGCGGGCTGCGCAGCGGTCGGGTTGGCACGGAAGAGTGAATCCACCCAGTACTGCACGTCACCCTGGTCGCTGCCCATCGCAGCCGAGCCTGCACCGGCGGCAGCGATACCGCCTGCCGTCGAGGCGGCGGCACCGGCAGTGGCGCCGGCAACCTTGGCACCGGCGCCCAGGATGCCGCCGATGGCCGAGGTCAGCAGTGCGGCAGTGAGCAACGTGGCCACCGCCCAGGAGACGAACCCATGCGCGGTGTCGCGGAAGTAGGTCTCATCCCCGTGGATGTTGCTCCACTTCGTGCGCAGGCGGCCAGCCAGATAGCCACCCAGACCGGACGCGGCGATGGCGGTAAAGGTCAGCCACGCGATGCTGGACCAGCCAAACGTTTCTGCCGTCACGCCTTCAAACGACCACGGCGACACCGACGACAGGCCCAGGCCCACGCCGAGAATCACCAGAATCAGTGACAGCGCAGCGGCGGCAATGGCACCGGCCAGAATCGCGCCCCATGACACCGCGCTATCGCGCGGCAGGTCCACCACGGGCGGTGGGGTGACCACGGCGACGGTCGCCGCAGCGACGGGTTCGGGGTGGGCGTAATCGCCTCGGGTATTCATAGCGTATGGCACTCCTTTTCATGCGCTGCGGATGCAGCTCGCATCGGCAGGCTGCGCTTGAGCTCGTGAAATACGCGAGACGCTGAAAACAAGACCGTGTGGACGCGTTGCCCGGCTCAGACCCGTCGGCCGAGCAGCATGAACATCCCGAACAGCCCACCGAGCGCGCCAACGATCGCCAGCTCGATGGATGGCTCACGCAAGCGCAGCGCCATGACAATGCACACCGCTCCCAGCGCCATGATCACCGCACCGATGGCAGCGGCACGCGCGGAGCCGTAGAAGTGTGTGCGGCGGATCGGCTTACTCAGTGCCGGCTGTTTCCGCTGCCAGGCATCCAACGCCTGCTGGAACTCGCGCAGCAAGCGCTCCCGGCTCTGCAGATCGGCAGCGCTGACCATCAGCGTCACCCGGCCGGGACGCACCAGCTTCAGATAATCATCGGTGCCCCAGCTGGAGAGCGCATCGAATGGCACCGCGTCGCGGCGCGAGAACATCAGGCCGTCGGGCATGATCATGACCTCGTTGCGGGTAGGGAATCCCTGGAAGGCCAGCAACGGCGGAATCACCAGGCACGCCATGGCGACCACGATCGCGACGCCTACCGGCCCACGATTGAGCACGATGAACATGAAACTGCCGGCAGCAAGTACGAATGCCAGCGGCACCGCCAACTGGTGCCAACGGGTGTAGACCGACACCTGGATACCTTCCCTGGGCTTCACGATGACTTGCTCCTCTATCGGCACGCGGCGGCGGTGCTGCTCGGCCTGCCTGCGGCATTGCGCCCGGCCAGTGGGCGCTTCAGGCCGCCATGGTCTTCGATGTGGCGGGCGGCGGCAAATACGCAACCCGGCAGCACCGGCGCGTGCTGATATCAAAACGGTTATCAGCCTGCCATCGTCGCGCCGCTGAATATGCTGATGAACATGCGTACCAAGCGGCGATGAACTTTTACGACATTCACGTGGCAATAATCCAGTCACGCCAGGGATGGCACGTGACCGGCCAGGGATGGCCTTTCAGCGGATGCAGTGGAACGGGGGCTGCATCGCCGGCGACTTGGCGCGACCAAGGGGATTATCTGGAAGCACTCTCATGACACTGGCATTATCCGGTCGCGTCGTCGCGACCCTGTTGTTCGCTACAAGCCTGGCCTTCGCCCTGCCTGCCGCGGCCGCCGCCAAAGCACCGTTTCCTGCCGAAGGCGTGTGGCGTGGCGAATTCACCATCGATGGCGACCCCATCCCCTTCAACTTCGAAGTAAAGGGCAAGCGCGCGCAGGACGCGACCTTCACCCTGCTCAACGGCACGCGCACGGACAAATTCAAGGTCACCCCGCGCGATGACGGGACATTTTCGGTGCGGATGAACACCTACGATGCCGTCCTGGAAGGCAAGGTCTCCGAGGATGGCAGACACCTCGTTGGCCAGTACAAGGACCTGGTGCCCAGCCGCAACGGGGCGCGCAACCTTGCCTTCACCGCCGAACAGGGCGCGGCATGGCGCTTCGTCAAGCCAGGCCAGGACGAGGCGCCCGCGGCGGACCTCAGCGGCAAGTGGGCCGTGCAGACCATCGACAAGGCGGCCCGCCAGGACAAGCGCAACCAGGTGGCCCTGCTCAAGCAGGAAGGAAACCGCCTCTCCGGCGTGTTCATGACCGTCGTTGGCGACACCCGCGAGCTGGAAGGCACCGTACAGGGCAACCGCTTCTATCTGTCCGGCTTCAGCGGGCCGAGCCCGTTGCTGATCCGCGGCACGATCGATGAGGACGGCAACATCCAGGGCGCGTTCGGCAGCGGCATTTACAACGTGGTCAAGTTCGAGGCCGAGAAGAGCGACAAGGTGGAGCTGCCCGATCCGTACAAGCTCACCTTCCTCAAGGATGGCCAGGATCGCATTGATTTCAGCTTCCCCGATCTGCAGGGCAAGCCGGTCACGCTTCAGGACGACAAGTACCGCGGCAAGGTGGTGATCGTTGAAGTGATCGGCACCTGGTGCCCCAACTGCACCGACCAGACCTACTTCCTGGCGCCGTGGTTCAAGCAGAACCAGCACCGTGGGGTGGAAGCGGTGGCCGTGGCCTTCGAGCAGGAAGACAACTTCGATTATTTCCAGAAGACCCTGACCACCTTCAAGGATTATTTCGACATCCGTTACGACATCGTGTTCGGCGGTATCGCCGACAAGAAAGTCGCCACCGAGAAACTCAAGGGGCTCAATTACATGGCCGCCTTCCCGACCACGATCATCATCGGCCGCGACGGCAAGGTCCGCGAGATCTATACCGGCTACACCGGCACGGTCACCGGTGAGTATCACCAGGACTACGTGACCCGCTTCAACAGCCTGCTTGATGGGCTGATCGCCGAACCGGATCCGTACGCGGCCAGCGCCGCTGCTCCCGCCGCCCCGGCGACGACCACATCACTGGCGATCGCCCCGTAACCCGCTGCAGCGGCCAGCGCGTCTGGCCGTTGCTCACCCGCTCCTGCGCTGCCTGCCCGGCACGGTCTCTTCGTGATGCCGCGGGCGGCTGCGCGCCACTGCCCAGAGAACCTCACATGCGTACTGCCCTCCTGTTGGCCCTGTTCACCGCGGCCGCCGTGCCCGCCGTGGCGACCGCCGCACCGGTGACCTATCAGCTCGACCCCACCCACACCGATGTGCTGTTCACCTGGAACCACAACGGCTTCTCCTTCCCGACCGGCCGCGCGGCGATCAGCAGCGGCACGCTCATCTACGATGCGGCCAAGCCCGCTGCGTCGCAGGTGCAGGTGGAGCTGCCGCTGGCCGAGCTGGCCACCCACGTCCCGAAACTGGACGAGATCGTCAAGGGCGACAAGCTGTTCGATGTCGCCAAGCACCCGCAGGCCAGCTTCCGCAGTACCTCGGTCGTGCCGCAAGGCACCGGCCGCCTGAAAATCACCGGTGATCTGACGCTGCATGGGGTGACCCGTCCGGTCGTACTCGACGCCACCCTCAACAAGGTGGGTGAGCATCCCAGCCGCAAGGTGCCCACGATCGGCTTCAACGCCACCGCCGTCATCCGCCGCAGCGAGTTCGGCCTGACCGGGTTCCTGCCCAATATCGCCGACGAGGTGCAGCTGCGCATCACCACCGAGGGCCAGGGGGCGAAGGAGTGAGTCGCAGCCTTGCCCCGTGGGTTGCCGCGTTGCTGCTCATCCCGTTCGGCGCGGCCGCCGCCGACACCCCGAAAGTCGCACTCGATCCGCGCGTGGAAGCGCGCCCCGACGGCACCCGTGAGCTGGTGATCGACGCCCGCATCGAACCGGGTTGGATCCTGTATGCCTCCGATTTCGAGCAACCGCAGATCGGCCCGCGGGCGGCGCGGGTGACCCTGGCCGGTGGCGAACAGGCGCAGGGACCGCTGCACTCGGTCGCGCCGCGCGAAGGGCACGGCCGCAGTTTCGCCGGCGAGTATCGCTATACCTACTTCAGCGAACGCGGTCAGCTGCGCCTGCCGGTCGCCGCCGGCACCGGACCGGTAAACGGCACCCTGCGTGCCCAGGTGTGCTTCGAAGAGAGTGGGCTGTGCGAGCTGGTCCAGCAGGAGATCGCCGCGCGTTGAGCGCGGCGCCACCATGCCCCGCCCTGTCCGCTCCCTTGCCCTGCTGGCCGCGCTGATCGGCGTTGCGGTACTGGCGCCGGTGTTTTCCGCCGATGCCCCGACCTACGACGGCGATCTCTCCGACAACCCACGCGCCCAGCTGGGCCGCCAGTTGTTCTTCGATCCCATCCTGTCGCGCGACCGCACGGTGTCGTGCGCCAGCTGCCACCAGCCCGCCCGCGCATTCGCCGATGACCGTGCGCTCAGCCTGGGCGTGGAAGGCCGTGTGGGCACCCGCAATACCCCCAGCGTGATGAACAGTGCCGGGCGGACCCGCTTCTTCTGGGATGGCCGCAGCGAAACCCTGGAAGAGCAGGCCCTGGCGCCGATCGCCAATCCGCTGGAAATGGATCTGCCGGTGGATCAGGCAGTGGCCCGGCTGCTTGCAGACCCGGCGTGGGTCGCGCGCTTCCAGGCGACCTACAACGCCGCACCCAGCCCGCGGACGCTGGGCCGGGCGCTGGGCGCCTACCAGAAGACCCTCAATACCGTGGACAGTCCCTACGACCGCTATGCGCTCGGCCAGGAAGACGCGATCAGCAACGCGGCCAAGCGCGGCCGCCTGCTGTTCATCACCAAGGCCCAGTGCGTGAGCTGCCACGCCGGCGAGGATTTCACCTCGGACCGTTTCAAGAACATCGGCATCTACAACGGCCGCGAGTTCAATGACGAAGGCCGCGGCGGCATCACCGGCGATCCCACGCAGAAGGGCGAGTTCAAGGTACCCGGCCTGCGCAACGTCGCACTGACCGCGCCGTACATGCACAACGGCATGTTCAAGACCCTGCGCGAGGTGATCGTGTACTACGACGACCCCGGCAAGGTGATCCCCGATTCGATCGGCCGTGATGCACAGCTGCGCGATCCGCTGCACCTGACCGAAGCGGAGATCGACGATATCGAACAGTTCCTGCACACCCTGACCGATGACCGCTTCGCGTCGCGTGCGACGTCTTCGACGGCCTCCCCTCCATGACTTCTCCTGCTTCGCATCTGCCGGCGCTGCTGGCCACCGCACTGATGCTCGCGCTGCCCCTGGCATCGCACGCCGCCCCGCCAACACCCCCCGCCCCTGCCGGCCAGGCGGCACCTGCCCTGCACTGGACCGATCTGGACGGCGCCCCGGCGGCGCTGGCGCAATGGCGCGGCCGCCCGGTGCTGCTCAATTACTGGGCCAGCTGGTGCGGGCCCTGCCTGAAGGAGCTGCCGGACCTGCAGCATTTCTCGCAGGCGCAGGCACCGCTGCCGAACGGCGTGCAGGTGGTCGGCATCGCACTGGACGACATCGAGGCTGCCAACGCCCTGCGCGACCAGCTTCAGCTCACCTATCCGCAACTGGTGGAGAGCGACGGCCCCCCCGGTACCGCCGCCTCGTTCGGCAACCGCATCGGCACGCTGCCCTTCTCGGTGTTGATCGATGCGCAGGGCACGGTGCTGCAGGTCCACAACGGACCGCTGCATCCGGCCGATCTCGAGCGCTGGGCCGCTGCCGCGAGGGGCGCGCCGTGATCCACGCCCGGCGCATCGCCGCCGCGGCCGAACGCTGTTGTCCGGGTGCGCTGCGTCACCGCACCTGCTGATCCGGCACTACCGCCGTAGCCTGCCCGCCGCATGCCCCTGCGCATCGGCCTTTCTTCTCCCTGGGGATCTTCCATGCTGTCCACGCACCATCGCCTGCCGTTGGCCCTCGCCATCGTTTCCGCACTCTCCCTGCCGCTTGCCGCCCACGCAGCGCCGGAGACGAATGCCAGTGCCATCACCGCTACCAGCACCGCCACGCTCGATACCGTCACCGTGACCGGCACCCGCGCCCAAGGCCGCACCGTGCGCGAAAGCGCGTCACCGATCGACGTGCTGTCGGCCGACGACATCCGCGCGGCCAACGCGACGAGCCTGCTGGATGTGCTCAACACCACCGTGCCCAGCTTCAACCTGCCGCTGGAAACCGGCGATCTGAACAGCATGGTGCGCGCCGGACAGCTGCGCGGCCTCAACGCCAGCCACGTGCTGGTGCTGGTGGATGGCAAACGCCGCCACGCCACCGCACTGCTGGGCGCCGGTGGTTTCGGCGGCGCCGCACCGGCCGATCTCGCCCTGATCCCCACCGGGGCGATCGAACGCATCGAAGTGCTGCGCGATGGCGCCTCGGCGATCTATGGCTCGGACGCCATCGCCGGGGTGATCAATATCGTCACCAACAAGGCGGCGCGTGGCGGCAACGTCTCCTACCGCGATGGCACCTACTTCGCCGGCGAGGGTCGCTCCCGCGTGGTGCAGGCCGATGCCGGTTTCGGCATCGGCCACGGCGGCTATCTGCACCTGGCCGCCCAGCTGGACGACCAGCACGCCACCAACTACACCAGCCCCGCCCGCGACACCTTCCTGTACTACTTCCCCAGGGACGCCGCCGGCAATGCGATCCGCCCGGGGGGCAACCAGGCCAGCAACCCGACGCTGCCCGCCGGTGCCACGCCCGATCCGCGCGAAGCGACCCGCGACAACAATGCCTGGCGCAATCGTGGCATCCGCGCGTTCCGCACCAAGACCGCCACCGCCAATGCCAGCCTGCCTCTGGCGGCGACGGTAGAGGCCTACGGGCTGCTGACGCTCGCCCAGCGCGATGCATGGGCACCGCAGAACTTCCGCCAGCCGCTGCGCAACGAAGTGGTCCGGGCCATCGATCCGGATGGCTTCGCCCCCACCGAGCACATCGACGAGAACGATGGCGCGCTGACGCTGGGCGTGCGCGGCCAGTTCGGCGAGTGGGATTGGGACCTCAGCAGCGGCTACGGGCGCGATGCGATGGACATCAACCTGCACAACAGCATCAACCCCACTTATGGGCTGGACAGCCAGACCGACTTCTATATCGGCGACCTGCGCTACAGCGCCTGGACCCACAATCTGGATGTGCGCCGCCAGCTGCAGACCGCGTGGCTGGCCGCGCCACTGGAGCTCAGCGCGGGTGCGGAGTACCGCGACGAGCGCTACCGGATCGGCGCCGGCGACGTACAGTCCTATACCCATGGCGGGCAGCGGGTGCTGGATGGTCCGTATGCCGGCACCGAACTGGGCATCGGCCTGGGCGGCTCGCAGGCCCTGCCCGGCTATCGGCCGGAAGATGCGGTGGATGTCAGCCGCGACAGCGGCGCGGTGTACGTGGGCGTCGCTGCCGATCTGGGCACACGCTGGCGCGTGGACCTTGCCGGCCGGCACGAGCGCTACTCCGATTTCGGCAGCGAGAGCACCGGCCGCCTTTCGACCCGCTTTGCCCTGCACCCCCGGCTTGCCCTGCGCGGCACGATCAGCAACGGCTTCCAGGCTCCCTCCTTGGCCGCGCAGGCCTACCGCAACACCTCCAATGGCAATTTCTACACCGACCACATCCTGCAGGCCGGCTCGCCGCAGGCCATCGCCCTGGGCGCGCAGCCACTGCGCCCGGAAACCTCGCGCAGCCTCAGCCTGGGGATCGTGGCCGAGCCGTGGCAGGGCGCATCACTGACCGTGGATGCCTACCGCATCGATGTGGACGATCGCATTGCCCTGTCCACCACCTTCCGCGAGGGCCTGTATCCCGGCTCCGGTGCGCTGGTGACCTCGGTCGGGCTCGGTGCCCAGGACGGTGTGCGCTACTTCATCAATGCCGCCGACACCCGCACCGAAGGCGTGGAGGCGACGCTGGAAGGGCGCTGGGATCTTGGCCGCGCCGGTGCCCTGCGCTGGACCCTGGCCAGCAGCCATACCCGCGCGAAGATCACCGGCCTGGCCCCCACGCCCGCGGTGTTGGCGGCCTTCAATGTGCCGGTCTTCAGCACCGGCTCGCAGAACGAACTGCTGTACAAGGCGCCGAAGTCCCGCCAGGTGCTTGGCCTGGACTGGTCGCTCGGCCGCTACCGGGTCGGCCTGCGCCAGAGCCGTTATGGCGATATCCAGCGCTATGGCTCCCCCACCACGGTGGCCACCAGCGGGCCGTATGCCGGCCAGGCCGAGATCGCGTATGACATCGGCGGCCTGTGGATCACCGATCTGCAGCTGGGCGCCACCCTGCCCGGTGGCTGGGACGTGGCCTTGAACGCCAACAACGTCTTCGACCGCAAGGTCACGAAACTGCCTGAGCCGCTGCTCGCCGCGAACGAATACTACCGGTACGCCAATGGCGGCCCGGTCGATGGCTCGGGCGGGCTGTGGTCGGCGACGGTGCGTTACCGTTGGGACTAGCATTCCAGCAACGCAAGGAACTCCGTCTCATCCTCACGGACCAGGATGATCGCCTATGCAAAAATGAGGGAACTGTGGCACACCGCGTCGCAGTGGACGGTGTGAGCTCCTGACGACCAGGCGACGCCGTGCCATTCGCGCGGTGGTCACCACTGGCAACGAGCAGGAGTCAATGAATGTCCTCGAGGAATTCCGGCGCAAGCGCCTTGGATCTGTCCAGCTGCGCGCGTGAGCCGATCCGCACCCCTGGCGCGATCCAGCCCTACGGATTGATCCTGGTCCTCGATCACTTCACCTTGACCGTCAAGGCCCGCGCCGTCGCGCGACCGGAGCTCATCGAGGTGCTGGGCGATCCGCTGGGCCAGCCCCTGGAGGCAGTGCTCGGCGGTACGCTGGCCCACTGCAGGCCGCTGCTGGTAGCGCTGGAGCAAGGTGCCTCGCAATTCCTTGGCGCGCATCCGGTCGGCACGGCCGGCCACCACCCTACGGTGGCGCACCGCATCGGGGATGACGTCATCATCGAGCTGGAGGCCCCGGTGCCGGGCGAGCCAGGCTCGCTGGAAGACCTCTATCCCTCGATCCGCCGCTTCATGGCTGCGATCGAGCGGGCGCCCACCACGCAGGCCCTGTGTGAGATCGCCGCCGTGCATATCCGCGAGCTGACCGGCTTCGACCGCACGATGATCTACCAGTTCGACCCGGACTGGAACGGTGCGGTCGTGGCCGAGGACCGCAACAGCGTGTTGCCCTCCTACCTCGATCTGCGCTTCCCGGAATCGGACATTCCCGCACAGGCGCGTGAGCTGTATCGGCAGAACCGGATCCGGCTGATCGCTGACAGCCACTACACCCCGGTGCCGCTGGTGCGCGTGCCCGCGATCGCCGAGGCGCCGCCCACCGACCTCGGCCCGGCCATGCTGCGCAGCGTCTCCCCGGTGCACCTGCAGTACATGCGCAACATGGGCACCGGTGCATCGATGTCGGTCTCGGTGCTGTGCGAGGGCGAACTGTGGGGCCTGATCTCCTGCCACAACCAGCTCGCGCGCCGCGTGCCGTACCACGTGCGCACGGCCTGCGAGTTCATCGGCCAGATCCTGTCGCTGCAGATTTCGCTGAAACAGCGCGCGGTGCTGGTCGAAGAACGCATTGCACGCCGCGCCATCCAGGTGCGG
The DNA here is from genome assembly GCA_003484865.1 of Stenotrophomonas sp. Lineage (GTDB taxonomy): Bacteria > Pseudomonadota > Gammaproteobacteria > Xanthomonadales > Xanthomonadaceae > Stenotrophomonas. The sequence continues at coordinate 1,748 of DMZT01000308.1, read as the reverse complement.
CTGCTCGGCCGGATGGCCGGCGATACCGACTTCATGGCCGCGCTCGGCCGCGATCAACGCAGCCTGCTCGCACTGACCCAATCGGCCGGTGCGGCGATCGTGCACCGTGGCGAATGCATCCTGCACGGCGACTGCCCGAGCCAGCCCCAGGTGATGCAGCTGGTCCAGTGGTTGACCGCCCAGCCGATCGATGGCGACATTTTCTGCACCGACACGCTCGCGCAGCAATGGCAGCACGCCGAAGCCTTCGCCGGCGTCGCCAGTGGCGTGCTGGCCATCTCCATCTCGCAGATCCACGACAGCTTCGTGATCTGGTTCCGGCCGGAGGTCGTCCGCACCGTTCGCTGGGGCGGTGACCCACGCAAGGTAGAGACCGATCAGCCACTGTCGCCACGCACCTCCTTCGAAGGCTGGAAGCAGACGGTGCGCGAGCAGTCGCTGCCCTGGAACGAGGTGGACCGTGATGCCGCGCTGGAGCTGCGCACCGCGATCGTGGACATCGTGCTGCGCAAGGCCGAGGAGATGGCGGCGTTGAATGAACAACTGCTCCGCAGCAACAAGGAGCTCGAAGCGTTCTCCTATTCGGTCAGCCATGACCTGCGGGCGCCGTTCCGCCACATCGTCGGTTACTCGGAACTGCTGTGGTCCTCGGCCGGCGAGCGATTGAACGATTCAGAAAAGAGATTCCTCGAGACCATCGTGGAGTCGGCAAAATCGGCAGGGACGCTGGTGGATGACCTGCTCAGCTTCTCGCAGATGGGCCGCTCGACCATGGGCCAGATCGCGATGGACATGACCGCCCTGGCCGACGACGTGCGCCGCAAGCTCGATATGGAGTACACCGGGCGCGCCATCGACTGGAGGATCGCCGCCCTGCCCAAGGTGCTGGCCGACCCCGGCATGCTGCGGCTGGTCTGGCAGAACCTGCTGTCCAATGCGATCAAGTTCACCCGCGACACGCCCGAGCCACGCATCGAGATCGGACACGAGCGCAATGACACGGAAGACATCTTCTTCGTGAAAGACAATGGCTGCGGTTTCGACATGCGCTATGTGGACAAGCTGTTCGGCGTGTTCCAGCGGCTGCATCACGTCGATGAGTACGAAGGCACCGGCATCGGCCTGGCCAACGTGCACCGCATCATCACCCGCCATGGCGGCCGCACCTGGGCCGAAGGCCAGGTAGGCGCCGGCGCCACCTTCTATTTCACCATCCCCTTTGTTACTGGAGACCACCTATGAGAGATCTGCGACCGATCCTGCTCGTAGAAGACAACCCGAAAGACGCTGAGCTGACCATGGCGGCGCTTGCGCGCTGCCAGCTGCTCAACGACGTGACCCATGTGCGCGACGGCGTGGAAGCGCTGGAGTATCTCCGCTGCCAGGGTCCCTATGAAGGCGCCATGCACGGTGGCCCGGTGGTGGTGCTGCTGGATTTGAAACTGCCCAAGCTCAATGGCCTGGAAGTGCTCAAGGAAATCCGCAGCGACCGCGCCCTCAGCAGCACCCCGGTGGTGATGCTGACCTCCTCGCGCGAGGAGCAGGACCTGATCCGCAGCTACGAGCTGGGCGTCAACGCCTTCGTGGTCAAGCCGGTGGACTTCAAGGAATTCCTCGAGGCGATCCAGGGCCTGGGCATGTTCTGGGGCATCACCAACCAGCCGCCACCCCACGGCACATTGTTCGGCGGGAAGAGTAGAAACGATGGCTGAGGCCGCCACAACCAAGACCATCAGGATCCTGATGGT
>DMZT01000310.1:452-13980 GCA_003484865.1 Stenotrophomonas sp. | reverse complement strand
TGTTCCACACCACCCCTGCCACTACGATGCAGACGACAAGGATGAACAGCCGCACCAGCCAGCGTCGTACGCGTCGGGCCGGGGAGGGGGCGGGCGGCGAAAAGCTCACGGTGTTGTCCCGCCCATCTTCTTAGCCGCCGTGCGTCCCGACACATGCCCATGCGCCGGCACGTGCCACCGCCACGGAAATTCGATTGCCTTGCTGATGCCGATCCGGGGCCCGACCACCGGGTCCTGCGGTGGCGCCATCCCATCGGACACGATGCGGATGCCGCGGTCATTGCGCACCAGATCCGCGCCGTCCAAGGCCTTGGTGATGCCCATCGCCTGCGACAAGCGGCCCGGGCCACTGGCCAAGTCGCGCGCGCGCTTGATCGCCGGCCGCGCTTCCTGGATCAACGTCAGTCCCGCCACCGGCTCCAACGCCCGCAGCAGCACGCCCCAGCCTTGACCGATCTCGCCGCACACCGCGTTCGAGCCCCAGTGCATGCCGTAGCTGAAATACACGTAGAGATGACCGGCTTCCCCGAACATCGTGGCGGTGCGCGCGGTCATGCCGCGATACGAATGCGCCGCCGGGTCCTGGTCACCTGCGTATGCTTCCACCTCCACGATGCGCCCAGCGCGACCGTCATCGCGCACCAGCAGCTTGTTCAGCAGCTCGGGCGCCACCTCGGTCGGGTGGCGCTGGTAAAAACGCCGCGGCAGAACCGTCCACGTTTTCATGACCCTCCACGCAATGGATACCCTTTGCCAGTCCGAAACGAGCGCCTACTGTGACGCGACCAGGGTCAATGCACGATCAACGCCGCCATCGTCACGCCACGCTCGCCCGGCATTCGCGGCAGATTGATTGACGCAGGGCAATCCTCGAGGCCTGTCTCCGCCGCCATGCAGCACGCACCATGCCTGCCAGAAATCGCCTGAAAATCGCAACCTTCAACGTCAACGGCGTGCTGACCCGGCTGCCGCATCTGCTCGCGTGGCTGGCGCGCGAACAACCGGACATCGTGGCACTGCAGGAACTCAAGGCGACCCAAGAGGCCTTCCCGGAGACAGCGATCCGCGAGGCGGGATACGGCTGCATCTGGCACGGCCAGCGCTCATGGAATGGCGTCGCGCTGCTGGCGCGCGGCCAGGACCCGATCGAGAGCCGGCGCGGCTTGCCCGGCGACCCGAACGATGACCAGAGCCGTTATCTGGAGGCGGCCGCGCACGGGGTGATCGTGGGCGGGCTGTACCTGCCCAATGGGAATCCGCAGCCCGGCCCGAAGTTCGATTACAAGCTGACCTGGATGCAGCGCCTGCAAAAACACGCCAAGAGCCTGGTCGCGCTGCCGCATCCCGTCGCACTGATCGGCGATTTCAACGTCGTCCCGACCGATGCGGACATCTACGAGCCCAAGTCCTGGCGGAAGGACGCGCTGCTGCAGCCGGAGGTGCGCGAGGCCTACCAGGCACTGCTCGCCCAAGGCTGGACCGACAGCCTGCGTGCGGTGCACGGCGACGCACAGATCTTCACTTTCTGGGACTACTTCCGTGAGCACTTCGCCCGTGACCGTGGATTGAGGATCGACCATCTGCTGCTCAATCCGGTCCTTGCTCCCGGCCTGAAAGATGCCGGCGTGGACAGGTGGGTGCGCGCATTGGAGAAGCCCAGCGACCACGCGCCCACGTGGATCGAGGTGGTGGCGCCTTCCAAGCCCCGATAACCGCGCCCGCCCGATATCGAAAACACGCCGGACGCGCTAGAGTCCCCCGGCAGGTTGTTTGCGAGGGTATTGCCATGCCATATCGGAAAAGGGACATCGCCCCGGGCGTCGGCGAGGGCAAGCGACTGCCGGCCGGCCCGGAGACGCCCGTATTCTGCCGGGCGCGCGAATATCGCGCCGGCACGATCATCGCGCTGCATCACCATCCGGACCGTCATCAGCTGGTGTATGCCGAAACCGGCGTGCTGGTGGTCCAGGCCGGGACAGGGCGCTGGGTCGTCCCGAGCACGCGCGCGATCTGGATCCCGGCCGGTACGGGCCACAAGGTCAGCTGCATCGGCGCGGTCGGCATGCGCAGCCTGTACATCCTGCCGGAGGCGATCGCCCAGCCGCCGGCCAGCGCATCGACGGTCTCGGTGACACCACTGCTGGCCGCCTTGATCCACGCAGCGATGGACGTACCGACGCCATACCGCGCGCAGTCGCGCGACGGGCGGCTGATGCAGTTGATCCTGGATGAGCTGCAGATGCTGCCGGTACTGCCGTTGCACCTGCCGCAGCCTGCCGATCCACGCCTGCAGGCGATTGGGCGGCAGCTGGAATCCACGCCGGACGATCCGTCCACCCTGCAGGACTGGGCCGGCCGCCTCGGCGTGGATGTCAAGACCATCCAGCGGCTGTGCGCACGCGAGCTGGGCATGACCTTCGGGCAATGGCGGCAACAGGCGCGCCTGCTGCGTGCATTGGAACAGTTGGCGCACGGCGAAAAGGTGATCGACGTGGCGCTCGCGCTGGGCTATGCCAGTCCGAGCGCCTTCACCGCGATGTTCAAGAAGCGCTTCGGCCAGTTGCCGAGCCAGTTCTTCCACTGAGGCAAACGCCTCAGTGCATCGTCGTCTTCGGCAGGAACGCCGTCGCCAGCCCGAGCAGCGGCAGGTACGAGGTGAAGTGGTAGACCCATACGATGCCATGCACGTCGGCCAGGTTGCCCAGCCCGGCCGCACCGATACCGCCGATGCCGAACATCAGGCCGAACATCAGGCCCGACACCATGCCCACGCGGCCCGGCACGGCCTCCTGCGCATACACCACCAGCGCAGCGAACGCCGAGGACATCACCAGTCCGATCACCACCGCCAGCACCGCCGTGCCCATCAGGTTGGCGTAGGGCAGGGCGAGCGCGAACGGCGCCACGCCCAGGAAGGAAATCCAGATCACCGCCTTGCGACCGATCCGGTCCCCGACCGGGCCACCGATGAAGGTGCCCAGCGCGACCGAGGCCAGGAAGATGAAGAGGTACATCTGGCTCTGCTGCACGCTCAGGCCGAAGCGCTCGATCAGGTAGAAGGTGAAGTAATTGGTGAACGAGGCGATATACACGAACTTGGCGAACATCAGCACCGCGATCACCGCGATGGCCTGGATCACCTTGCCACGGCTCAGCCCGACGCCATGGCTCTTGGCCAGGCTCTTCATCTTGGCCTGGCCATGCTGCACGGTCCAACCGGTGAGGCGGAACAGCACGGTGATGGCCAACGCGGCCGCCAGCATGAACCAGGCGATGGCACGCTGCCCATGCGGAATCACGATGACCGCGGCGAGCAGCGGCCCGATCGCCGAGCCGGTATTGCCACCGACCTGGAACGTGGATTGTGCGGTACCGAAGCGACCGCCCGAGGCCATCCGCGCCACGCGCGAGGCTTCCGGATGGAAGGTGGCCGAACCGATCCCGACGATGGCCGCGGCGATGAGCAGCATTTCGTAACTCGTGGCCATCGCCATCAGGGCGATGCCGACGAAGGTGGCGATCATGCCCGACGGCAGCAGATACGGCAGCGGCCGTTTGTCGGTGTACATGCCCACCCACGGCTGCAACAGCGAGGCGGTGACCTGGTACACCAGGCCGATGATGCCGATCTGGCCGAAGGTGAGCGAAAACTCGCTCTTGAACATCGGATACACCGCCGGCAGCACCGCCTGGATCATGTCGTTGAGCAGGTGCGCGAACGCTGCGGCACCGACGATGCGGATTGCAAAGCCCTGGTGGGGGGCGGGGGTGAGCGGTTCGGTGGGGATGACGGGCGGGGCAGCGGTTTCAGGGGTCATGGGCCGGGATCGGGAACGGGAGGGTGCCGATGCGTGTGGTATCAGCCGCACGGGCATCACGGGAGCGGACGGGAGGCAAGCGTAGACCGCGGCTGGCCCCCCGTCTCTCGCGATAGGGGCGGCTGTCGTCGCAATCAGGGCAGGCAGCCACGCCATATTTGCAACTAATTGGATGTCGCAGGGCGAACGCACCGCATAAAGTAAATGCCTGCGAAGTGACCGGCTACCACGCACGAAATCGCATCAACGGCTCTACGACGAGGACATCGGATCATGAGCAGCATCTGGATAGGGCTTGCCATCTTCTTGAGCAGCTGGACACTCATCGCAGTCACGCTGGGAGTATTGACTGCCCGCTGGATGGGCATGCAAAAAACGATTGAAAGGCAGGCGGCACGATCCAAGTGATCCCGCGCCGCTGCATAATCCGTCCGACTGCCGGGTGGCAGCCCAGCGGAAAGGAGCACAGGATGTTGCTGATCAGAACACTCATGGTGGTGCTGCTTCTCTTCAGTACCTCGACCTGGGCCAGGGTGCCCACCGACCCTGCGCAGGCCGAGCAGATATTCCGCCGCTGGCTGGCGGCCTACAACGCCGGTGACAGCCAGGCGCTGCAGGCGGTGTTGTCGAGCCACGGGATCGACCACACCGCGCAGCGGTATCTGGACATCCGCGAGACCTTCGGCCCGTTTGACGTACTGACCAGGACCGTCGATACGCCCGATACGATCGCCGCGATCGTGCGCGGCACCTCAAGCGATCGCGGGATCCTGATCACCGTGGCCATCGATCCTGCGAACCGGCCGTACCTGAAGACGCTGCAGCTGGAAGGGGTGGAGATACCCGACGCATTCAAACCCGCGCGGCTTGAGATGCCCGCGCTCATCGCGCAGAGCCGTGCCCGTCTGGACACGCTGGCAGCACAGGACAAGCTCTCCGGCACCTTTCTACTGGCGCAGGACGGCAAGGTGCAGATGGCGTGGCAGGGCGGGCGGGCCGACCGGGAGCAGGGCATTCCGGTCGATAGCTCCACGACATTCAGGCTCGCCTCGTTGAACAAGATGTTCACCGCGGTGGCGATCCTGCAGTTGGCCGAGGCTGGCAAGCTGACACTGGACGATACGATTGCCCGCCACCTGAGGGACTATCCCCATCAGGCGGTCGCGACATCCATCACGATCCGGCAGCTGCTCAACCACACCAGTGGCCTGGGAGAGATCTTCGACGAGGCGTTCGAACGCCGGAAAGCATCACTCAAGACGTTGGCCGACTACTGGGAGGTCTATGGTGCTGCGGCACCGGCGTTCCAGCCGGGCACCCAGGACCAGTATTCCAACTACGGCTACATCCTGCTGGGCTCGATCATCGAGGAGGCATCGGGACAGTCGTATGACGCCTACGTCGAACAGCACATCTTCGGGCCGGCGGGCATGACCGCCACCGGATCGGCGCCCGAGGCGACCTTGGTGCCAGGCCGCGCGGTGCCCTACACGCTGAGCGACGGCCGGTGGGTGCGCGAGACCAAGACCCTGCCATTGCGCGGTACGTCGGCGGGCGGCGGTTACAGCACCGCCCACGATCTGCTCCGGTTCGCCGAGGCGTTGCGCAGTGGCAGGCTGATCCCGGCCTCGGCATTGGACGCGGCCACCTCACCGCAGAACACCAAGGGGTGGTACGGCTACGGCTTCATGGTGAGCGGCGAGGGCGAGCAGCATCAGTATGGCCACGAGGGTGGGGCGCCCGGTGCGAACGCCGCGCTCATCGTGCTGCCGAGCCACGGCTACGTGGTGATCGGGCTGAGCAATGTCGATCCCGATGCGATGGAGAACGTGGTCAACTTCGTCGGCAACCGTCTGCCGTTGTCGCAGCGCGGCCTCAGCGCCCGCCCAGCAGCGCCGGCAACGACGAGGCGAGCAACGCGATCCCCGACACGGTGAGCAGACTGAGCACGATCTGCCGGAACCGAAGGTCGCTGATGCCGATGTAGAGGCGGGTGCCGAGCAGGGTCGGGATCAACATGGCGGGTGCCACGATGGCGAACATCGGCAGCATCTCGCGGGTGACGATGCCGGTGCCGACATAGGTGCCCATCGTCACCAGCAGCATGGACAGGTTGAAGTTCTGGACCACGGAGCGCTGCACGTCACGCTCGTAACCGCGCAGCGTGCACCACAGCGTCGGCAGGGTGCCGGTGAAGCCGCCCAAGCCGCCCATGATGCCGCCGGCAAACCCCACCACGCCATCCGCCGCGCGCCCGCCTGCCGTGACCCGTGGCAGCTGGCGTGACAGCAGCATGGCCGGGCACCACAGCACCAGCAGAGTGCCCAGGATCGCTTTGAGCCAGTTCATGTCGAGCATGGGCAGCAGGTAGACGCCCAGCGGAATGCCGGCCAGCCCACCCAGAACAAAGGGCAGCAGGGTCTTCAGATTGAAGCCGCGGCGCACGGTGAAGGCCGCCAGCAGTTGGCCGGTCAGGGCGCCGAACACGGAGAGGGTGGCCGCGAGCTTGGGATCCAGCACCCAGGCCCAGAAGGACAGGGCCACCAGCCCGAAGGCGAAGCCCGACAGCCCCTGCACGAAGCCCGCCACGATGGCGCCCAGCGCCACCATCAGGTAGATCGAATCCACGACGCCTCCTTACTGGCGCTCTGCGAACGCATCCGTCGCGCGCACCAGCGCATCTGCCGTGGCGGGTTCCGTCGCACTGTGGCCTGACAGCACCATCTGCAGCGAGGCCTCGGGCCAGGCACAGGCCAGGTCCCAGGCACTGCGCGCCGGGCAGATGATGTCGTAGCGACCCTGCACGATCACGCCGGGCAGATGCCGGATGCGGTCGATATCGCGCAGCAGCTGCGCATGCTCGAGGAATGCGTGGTTGCGGAAGTAGTGCGCTTCGATGCGCGCCTTGGCCAGGGTGTGCAGTGGGTCATCACCCGACACGGCATCGACGTCGTGTTCCAGCGTGGCCGCGTGATCTTCCCACCCCAGCCAGGCCTGGGCGGCGGCGATGCGGGTCGCTTGGTCCGGACTGTCCAGACGACGCCAGTACGCGGCGATCATGTCGCCGCGTTCGTCTTCAGGGATATGTGCCTCGTAGCGCGCCCAGCGCTCCGGAAACACCCAGCGTGCACCGCCATCGGATTCGGCGAACCAGCGGTTCTCTTCGGCACGGCCGAGATAGACCCCGCGAAGGATGATGCCGGTTGCACGTTCCGGATGGGTCTGGGCGTAGGCGAGTGCCAGCGTGGAGCCCCACGATCCACCGAACACCAGCCAGCGCTCGATACCCAGCAGGGCGCGGATGATTTCTACGTCCGCGACCAGGTGCTGTGTCGTGTTGTCACGCAGCTCACCGAACGGCGTGGAGCGACCGCTGCCGCGCTGGTCGATCAGGACGATGCGATAACGCGACGGATCGAAGAAACGCCGGTGGGTCGGCGATACGCCTGCGCCGGGCCCACCATGCAGGAACACCACGGGGATGCCGTCAGGATTGCCGCACTCCTCGACGAACAAGGTGTGCAGGTCGTCGACCGCCACCTGATGGGTGAGGAAGGGCGTGATCGCTGGATAAAGCGTGCGCATGGGGGCGTCCTACGGAAAACTGACGCCACATGATACCGCCCGGGTTCGTCGAGCCGCGTCCGTGACGCGTCACAAGGGTGGGGGGCTGTCCCTGTCGCGCTGTACCCGCGTGCGATACGCCGCCACGTTGTCTCCGCGGATGCGTCGCTCCTGCGTGCCCGTCACGGTATCGACCTTTCGGTCCGCGCCCGTGACCGGCTTGGCCTCGATGGCGGTATCACGCTCGAACGCATGCGATTTGTCGGTATTGCGGTAGTACCGGTACAACGCCCAGTACAACGCCGTCGCGCCGGCGGGGCCGGCGGCAAGCAGCCAGAGTCCACTGTCATCGCTCATGAGGCAGCTACCAGGAAGAAGAGAACGAGGGCTTCAATGATCGTGCCGGTGGTGAGCGCGGCCAGCAGCAGCTTCCACTGCTGCACCGGCACGCTGCCCATGGTTTCACCGGTGCGGCCATTCACCGCGATGTAGTGCAGCATGCCGCCATTGCGGCCCGGCTGGTGGTACGAGTACAGCCAGACGGGCAGGTACATCGATACCCAGCGCGTCCCGTGCACATCCACGCGCTCGCGTTCCCAGCGCACGCCACGATCGTAGCGGCGTACCGAGCCCTCCACCTGGGCGCGGGCGATCGACAGCAGCTGGTCTTCCAGCCGTGGGCGCAGCTTTTCCACGTCGAGGTTGCGCTTTTCCGAGGTGAAGCCGGCCAGATAGGAGGCGTTCCACTTCAGGGCGTTCTTGGTATCGAACGGCAGGGTCGCGTTGATGATGTTGTTGGTGTTGGTCTGCGTATCGAGGTTGCCACGCTCGGCCGAGGATTCCAGGGTGAGATCGTCCACGGTGAAATCCACCTGGCGATCCACCTGGTACACGTCGGCGTCGTAATACGTCTTCTTGTTCTTCTCGGTGCCGCGGGTGTACTGCCGCGTCTGGATCTCGCCCTTGCCGGAGACGCTGGCGCTGACATTGCTGTCCACCACCATGTAGGGCAGGTAGACGCCGGAGACATTCTCGGGCGTGAACTGATCCTTGAACGCCTTGAGCGCGAACAGGCGGCGCTTGTCCACGAACTGGCGGATCCGCGCGACGGCATCGTCCTTGCTGATATGGAACGGCAGTACCGCATCGGGCACCGCGCCGTTGGAGATCTGCTCGTTGACCCCGAACACATGCCGGCACCAGTGGCAGCGCGCGGTCATCGTGCTTTCGGTATTGATCGTGACTTCGGCACCGCAACCGGTGCACTTGAAACTCATCAGGCTGGCGGTATCGGCGGCGATGTCACGCGCGCCCGAGGCGATGACGGTGCCGCGCAGCTGGTCGATGCCTTCGCCAAAGCCGAAAGCCTCCTCAACGCGCTCGCCGTGCCATTCGTGACGGCAGAACTGGCAGACCAGCACATCGGTGCCCAGCTTGAGCCGGATATCGCTGGAGCCGCACTTCGGGCAGCGGTTGAGGCCGTCCTTGAGTTCGGCCGCGGCGGTGTCCAGCGCGACCGGATCCGGGGCCTGCACCTCATCGCGGATGGGCTGGGGCAGGGTGGCCGGATCCACCGGGAAACTGCCCGGCAACGGCGGGACCTCCCGGGGCGAGCCCGGGCCGGAGACCGGCGCCGCCGGAGAGGGCGGCAACGGTGGCGGAGCCGCCGGGATCGGCGGTGGCATCTTGGGGTCGGACATGGTGTCGATGCGCTCGGTGTCTTACAGCCCCAGCGCCTTGGCCTTGAGCTTGTCGTAGTCGTCCTGGGTGATCAGGCCGAGGTCGAGCATCTCCTTGGCCTTCTTCAGCTTGGCGACCGGATCATCCGCCGCCGGAGCAACCGGCTGCTGCATGCCGCCGACCCCGAGCATGCCCGAGGCCATGCCCACGCCGACCAGGCCGGCAGCACCGCCGTTCTCGCCCGCCGACTGGATGCCCTGGGCAACACTGGCCTGCAGGTTGGAATTGCCACGCGAGCCGGCCAGCGCATCGGCGCGCTGCACGGTCTTGAGCAGCTCGCGGGTGTTGGCGTCGTACTCGATCGAGACAATGGCGGTCTTGACGATGGCCAGGCCACGGTCGGACTTCCACTGGTAGCCCTGCTCGACGGCAGCGGACAGGCTCTGTGCAAAGCCGAGCGAATCCTGCTGCAGCTTGGTGATGCGGTTGCCCTTGCCCGGGTCGTTCGTATACAGGCTGAAGGCTGGCGCGAGCGAGCCCACCACTTCATTGAACAGCTGGCTGGCGGCCGCGTTGTCCAGATCGGTGAAGTCGAACACCTGGCCCGGCTGCAGGTAGCTGGCGGGTACGAAATTCTTCACGAACAGGATCGGATCGACGATCTTCAGGGTGTACGAGCCGCGCGTGACCGCGCCGACCTGCGTGCCGAGGAAACCATCGTCCCAGTAGATTTCGGACTGCGTGCCGAAGCGGTTGTCCGGCAGTTCCTTCAGCGAGACGAAGAACGCCGCCTGCTGCGACCCCGGCTGGCCACCGAACTTGAAGCGTTCCCAGCTCTGCTTGATCAGCGGGCTGACGAAACCGTCGCCGGCGAAGATCGACTGCGAGTTCAGGTCATCCGAGCGCCATTCATAGCCACCCGGTTCGGCGACAAAGCCGGTGATGGCGCCGTCCTGGAACAGCAGCAGGCCGTACCCTTCGGGCACGACGATCTTCGAGCCGTTGGTGATGATGTTGGAGGAGGCGCTGGTGTTGGAGCCACGACCGGCATTGGTGCCGCGCGGCACCGCCGCAAACAGCGCTGCCGTGGAGGGCAGGCCCGTCGGCACGGTGTAGAAATCCTTCCACTGGTCGGCCAGAACGCCACCGACTGCCCCTGCCACTGCCTGACGAAGACCCATGACACACTCCCTGCGATTCGTGGACGGGCACCGTGCCCGCCATGCTCGGCTGACTATATCAGCAGCCGGTGTATCGACAGTGGCGCCTCTGGCCCGGCCGCGGTGCCGGGTCCGGTAGCGGCTGCATCCAAACCGCGCGGCCGTCCGTACACACGTCCATGAAGCCCATGTCCCCGATCTGCCGGAACTCGCCTACGATGGACACTGACCCGTCCACCGCCAGGATGACGCCCTTCGAGGCAGCCCGGATGATTGCCGTTCCCGCTCAACCCGGCCCGGAGCTGAAAACCTGGGCGGCCGACATGGCCGGCGTCGCCACGTCGCGCGATCGGGAGTGCTTCATGCGCATCTACGATCATTTCATGCCGCGCCTGTGCCGCTACCTGAGTGGGCTGGGGGCGCCCGATGGCGTGGCCGAGGATCTGGCCCAGGAAGTGCTGCTGAAACTGTGGAACCGGGCCGAGCTCTATGATCCGGCGCGCAGCAGCCTGGGCACGTGGCTCTACCGGGTGGCGCGCAATCTGCATATCGACCGGGTACGTCGCGAACATATCTGGGTGCATGCCCATGAGGTGGTCGAGCAGGCGGCGGAGGAAGAGGATGGCGGTGGCTCTCTGGCCGAACGGCATACCGAGCACGTCAGGCTCAAGCAGCGGCTGGACGAACTCTCCGCAACGCAGGCCCGATTGATCCGGATGTCCTACTTCGAAGCAAAAACCCACGCCGAGATCGCCAACGAGCTGCATATGCCACTGGGCACTGTGAAATCCCATATCCGACGTGCGTTTCTTCAGCTGCAGTCCTTGATGGGAGAGCGGCAGTGAACCCTCGTCACCATCTGGACCCGACCACCGTCCTGGGCTTTGCCACCGGCACCTTGGCGCCGGAAATGTCCGTGGTCGCTGCCGCGCACCTGGAAGCCTGCGCGCACTGCCGGCAGCACCTGCGCTCGGCCGAACGGGTGGGCGGACTGCTGCTGGAGCAGCAGTTGTCGCCGCCTTCGGCAGAGGATCGCCAGGCCGCACTGCGGCAGACCATGCTGGAGCGCCTGGATACTGCCGCGCCTGCGGGTGGCGTGCATGACCAAACGGTGGCCCGCAGCGCCGCTGGTCACGATCCGGATCAACTGCCGGCCGCGCTGGCACCGCATTTCGGGACGTCCTACCGCTCGCTGAAATGGCGGTGGATGGCCCCGGGTGTCCACTGCATCCGTGCACCGGCGCACCCCTCGTTGATCATGCTCAAGATCGCCCCCGGCAAATGCCTGCCCATGCACAGCCATGGCAACAGCGAGCTGACCCAGATTCTCCGCGGCGCCTATGACGATTCCCTGGGGCATTTCGCCCCCGGCGATGTGGCCGATCTGGACAGCGACGTCGAGCATCAGCCCGTGACCACCCCCGGTGTGGCGTGCATCTGTGTGTCAGCGCTGGATGCGCCGCTGGTCTTCAGCGGGTGGTTCGCGCGCAAGCTGCAGCAGGTGTTCAAACTCTGACGGGGCGCGGTGTGATCGCGGCCTGTTCGAACACCTGCATCACCGCGGCCGGCGCCATGGGCCGGGCAAGCAGGTAGCCCTGAACTTCGTCGATCCCCATGTTTGCCAGCACGTCCATCTGCGCCTCCTGCTCAACTCCTTCGGCCACGGTCAGATAGCCCAGCTCGTGCGCAAGATGATGGATGGCCGAAACTTTGGCGCGGGCGCGCGAGCTGCTGGCGATGCCATCGACCAGTGACTTGTCCAGCTTGACGGTGTGGATGGGAAGGTCGGACAGGTAGCTGAAATTGCTGTAGCCACTGCCGAAGTCATCGATCGCCACCGTGATGCCGGCCTGTGCCATCGCCGCGATGTGGCCGATGGCCGGCGACCCCGGACGCAGCCATTCGCCTTCGGTGATCTCCAGTTCGATCATCGAGAACGGCAGCGCCCTGTGCTCAAGCTTGCTGCGGATGTCCTGCCAGGCCGAGGCATTGGACAGATAGCTGCTGGACAGGTTGATCGAGACCGGAATGTCCTGCCCTTGGGCGCGCCACGCCCGGACCTGATCCAGCGCCGTGTCCAGTACCCAGTTGGTCACCTCATCCATCAGTGCGGTCCGCTCGAAAACCGGAATGAACTCGCCCGGGCTGATCGGCCCCAGGGTGGGGTGGTTCCACCGGATCAACGCTTCGGCCGAGACCGGGCGCCGACCGTCAAGGGTGAAGCGCGGCTGGTAGTCCAGATGGAAGTCGCCGTTCTGCAGGCCGCGTTCGGCATCCGAGGCCAGACGGTAGGCGCGGTGCATCTTCTCGTCGCGCTGTGCGGAATACCAGCAGAATGGCTGCCGCGCATCGAACGCGCCCTGCATGCTCACCAGCAGCCGCCGCAGCAGGTCATGGCTGTCCTGCTCATCCGTATCGACCGCACAGATACCCGCATGGAAGCGGGGGGACATCGGGACGGCGGCGGCCATCAACGGACGCAACATGCGCGTCCTCAGCTCCAGGACCAGGCTCTCGACGTGGCCTGCCGTCGGCATCTCGACCACGAACGCAAACCGGGTCACTCCGACGTGGTACACGGTCGCCACGTCCTCCAGCGCGGTGCGCAGCCGGACGCCGGCACGCCGGATCAGTGCTTCCAACGGGCGCAGGCCCAACACCTGGCCGACCTGGCTGGCACGCGGAATATCCAGCACGTCCACCGCGACGGCGTAAGCCGTTCCTTCCGCGCAGCGCGAAAGAACGCCTGGCAGATCCGTATGAAACTGGTGCCGGCTGGGCAGGCCACTGACCGGGTCGAGGTTGCCGGAGAGGTTGCGTAGTTCGAGTTGCGCGATCACCAGCTCGGCCAGAGTGGCCAACTGCTCCTGATCCCGCTCGTCAAAGGTGCGCGGGCGGGTGTCCATGACGCACAGCGCACCGATGGCCACGCCATTTTTGGCCACCAGCGGCGCGCCCGCATAGAAACGCAGGTGGGGACTGTGCGTCACCAGCGGGTTGTCGCGGAAACGCGGATCCTGCTCGAGGTCCGGGACGACCAGGACGCCGCCGGAGGTGACGGCGTGGGCGCAGATCGACGAGCGGATGTCGGTCTGCGCCATGGGCAGACCGATCCGGGAAATGAAGCGCTGCTTTACATCCCCCAGGACCGAGACGAAGGCCACCGGCGCGTTGAACGTGTAGCCGGCAAGCGCGGTGATCCGGTCCAGCGCGGGCAACGACGCCACGCCGTCGACCTGCATGGCGCAAAGCACCGCGCGTCTTTCATCCAGGGGGGAGGGTGGGGGGCTCATTTCGTATCGACTG
>DMZT01000310.1:0-205 GCA_003484865.1 Stenotrophomonas sp. | reverse complement strand
GGCTCATTTCGTATCGACTGGGGGCCGGGCGCAAGCGGCCCGCTGTCCACTCTATACGCACCGAACGCGGTTCCGGATGCAGTTACCAGTCCGTGGGCGCGTAGTCCTTCAGGAACTGGCCCCAGACGTGTTCGCCGGTGTTGAACCCGTGGATGATCGGATCGACGATGCGCGCGGCGCCGTCGACGATATCCAGCGGCGGGTG
>DMZT01000309.1 GCA_003484865.1 Stenotrophomonas sp. | reverse complement strand
CGACGGCCACGGCGAGGTGCTCTGGCGCCACGAGCGCCGCCACGCCTGAGCGGCCCTGCCGCCCCACCCGGATATCCTGCCCGCATGCTGGTTTTCACCCACCCCGCCTGTCTGCAACACGATCCCGGCCGCGGCCACCCCGAATGCCCGGCGCGCCTGCAGGGAGTGCTCGATGCGCTCAAGACGGCCTATCCGGACCAGCTGGACTGGCGGGAGGCGCCGCCGGCCAAGCTCGGCGAGCTGGCCCGGGTCCATGACAGCGAACTGATCGATCTGGTCCTCAAGCCGCAGACCGAGCCGCTGCGGCTGATCGACATGGACACCATGACCTCGCCCGGCTCGGCCAGTGCGGCCCTGCATGCGGCCGGTGCCGGCGTGGCGGCGGTCGATGCGGTGATGCTCGGCCAGGACCCGGTCGCGTTCTGCGCGGTGCGCCCGCCGGGCCACCATGCCAGCGCCAACACGGCGATGGGCTTCTGCCTGTTCAACAACATCGCCATCGCCGCGGCCTACGCCCGCGACCGCTATGGACTGGAGCGGATCGCCATCGTCGATTTCGACGTGCACCACGGCAACGGCACCCAGGACATCTTCATCGCCGATCCCGGGGTGGCCTACTACAGCACCCACCAGGCCGGTCTGTTCCCCAATTCCGGCCTCCGCCGCGACCGCGGGGCCGGCAATCTGATGAACATCCTTCTGCCCCCGGGCAGTGGCGGCTTCCGCTTCCGCAACACCTGGGCCGACGAAATGCTGCCGGCCATTGATGATTTCCGCCCGCAGCTGCTGCTGATCTCGGCCGGCTTCGATGCGCACATGCGCGACCCGCAGGCCGACCTGATGCTGGAAACGGAGGATTTCGCCTGGATCACCGCCGAGCTGCGCGGGCTCGCCCGCCGCCACGGCGCCGGGCGGATCGTGTCGATGCTCGAGGGCGGATACGACCTGCAGGCCTTGGCCGAGTGCAGCGTGGCCCACGTCGGCCAGCTGCGCTGAACCGCGCGGACCGGGCCTTGGAATGAACCCGGCCCCCTGCGTGGGCGGGACCTTCATTGCCCCTATGCAAGGGATGGGGCAAGCTACGATCCGTTTTCGCCCGAATCCGATACCGCGTGCGCCGAGCCCTCCGCCTGCTGCCCCTCCCCCTCAGTATCGCCATCTGCCTGCCGGCCCTGGCCGACGACAAGCCGGTGAACTGGGGCCTGTGCCCGGTGACCGACGTGCTGCCCGTGTTCGACGATGCGCCCAAGGCTGACAAAGCCGCGGCCGCGACGCGTGACCAGCAGCCGACGGACATCGAAGGCGACCAACTGACCGGTACCTCCGTGGTACCCAACTACCAGGGCAATGTCGCGCTCAAGCGCGGCGACCAGTTCCTGGGCACCGACAACCTGAGCTTCGACACCGAAAGCGGCAACTACATCGCCGAGGGCAACGTCCGCTATCAGGACTCCTCGATCCGGATGAAGGCCAAGCGCGCCGAAGGCAATCAGGAAAGCGACACCCACAAAATCTCCGACATCCAGTACCAACTGGTGTCCCGCCGGGGCAACGGTGGCGCCGAATCGATCGATCTGCAGGGCGCGGTGGGCCAGATGCACCGCTCCACCTACACCACCTGCGATCCCTCGCAGCCGGTGTGGAAGCTCTCGGCACCGCAGATCGAGGTCGATAACGACGCCGGCTTCGGTACCGCGCGCAATGCCGTGCTGCGCATCGGCAAGGTTCCGGTGCTGTGGGCGCCTTACTTCAAGTTCCCGATCGATGACCGCCGCCAGACCGGCCTGCTTTACCCGCAGGTGGGGCTGTCCGGCCGCAACGGCTTCGACTACACCCAGCCGATCTATCTGAACCTGGCGCCGAACTTCGACGACACCCTGATGCCGCGCTACATGAGCAAGCGCGGTTTCATGCTCGACAACGAATTCCGCTATCTCTACGACGGCGGCCGCGGCGAGCTGCTGACCGCCTACCTGCCCAACGACAAGCTGCGCGACAAGGATCGCGGCCGCGTGGAGTTCAGCGGGTACCACAACATCAACGCCAACTGGCAGGCCCGTGCGAGCCTGGCCTGGGTCAGCGACGAGCGCTATCTGGAGGATTTCTCCAACCGGCTGCTCGGCGTGACCACCTCCAACCTGCAGAGCCAGATCGGCATCTACGGCACCGGTGAGAACTGGACCGGCGGCCTGATGGCCGACTATTGGCAGCTCACCGATTACACCCTGACCGAATCGTCCCTGCCGTACGCGCGCCAGCCGCGCCTGTTCGTCAACTGGGACAAGCCGCTGCTGCCGTGGCTGGAAACCGGCGTGTATGCCGAAGCGGTGAACTTCACGCACCTGGACGTGCACGAGAAGTTCGGCGCGGACCAGGAATACGAGCGCACCGGTGTGTCACGCAGCATGGACGGCGGCTCGCGACTGGATGTGAAACCGTATGTCTCGATGCCGTTCAGCGGCGCGGCCTGGTACGTCACCCCGACCCTGGCCTACCGCTACACCGGGTACGATTTGGAACGCGGGTTGGCCGATGACATCCGTCGGCAGAATCTGATCGCCGCCGGCATCGACCCGGCTACCGCGACCCCCGACCAATTGCGCGGCAACACCTCGCCGAGCCGCAGCCTGCCGATCGGCACCATCGACGCGGGCCTGTTCTTCGATCGGGAAACCACCATCGGCGACACGCGCTTCCTGCACACGCTGGAACCGCGCCTGTTCTATCTGCGTACGCCCTACCGCGACCAGAGCGACCTGCCGGTGTTCGATACGCGTGACTTCACCTTCAGCTGGGGCCAGCTGTTCCGCGACTCGCGCTACTCCGGCGCCGATCGCCAGAACGACGCCAACCAGCTGACCATGGCGGTGAGCACCCGCTTCATCGACCAGGACACCGGCAAGGAGCGCTTCTCGGGCAGCATCGGCCAGATCCTGTACTTCGATGATTCCCGGGTCACGCTCAACAGCAGTGAAACGCCGGTCGAGCAGGGCAAGTCGGCCTGGATCGCCGATACGAACTACATGATCAACGACCGCTGGACCTTGGGTGCCACCTATCAGTGGGATCCCAAGTACAAGCGTGAGGATCTGGCCAGCGTACGCGCGCGCTACCTCATGTCCAACGACGGCATCGTCAACCTGACCTACCGCAGCCGCTTGAATCCACAGGCCTCGACCACGGCGACCCGCCGCGACCGGACGCTGCTGGAGCAGGCCGACCTGTCCTTCCTCTACCCGCTCAACGAGCGCTGGAGCCTGGTCGGACGCTATTACTACTCCATCCAGGACCGCGCCCCGCTGGAAATCATCGGTGGCGTGCAGTGGGACAGCTGCTGTCTGGCCGTTCGCGCCATCGCCCGCCGCTACGTGCGCAATCGCGAGGGTGAACTGAACAACTCCTTCCAGATCGAGTTCGTGCTCAAGGGCCTGAGCTCCATCGGCCAGAACACGGACCGCACCTTGCGCCGTGCTATTCTCGGGTACTACCGAGACGACCTCTATCTGGTGCCGCCCAGCAACACCGGTGCAGCCCGCGACGACTACGATCCGAATCAGATCCCATGACCAAGACCCTTCCCGTACTCCTCGCCTCCCTGCTGGCGGTCTCCTCCGCGACGGCCCCGTTGCAGGTGCTGGCCCAGCAGAGTCAGCCGCTGGACCGCATCGCGGCGATCGTCGATGAGGACGTCGTGCTGCAGAGCGAACTGGACCGCGCCGTCCAGAACATCAAGGCCCAGTACGCCGGTCGTGAAAACCAGCTGCCGCCTGATGACGTGCTCAGCCGCCAGGTGCTCGAGCGTCTGGTACTGGTGAAGCTGCAGGTGGCGCGTGCCGAGAGCAGCGGCATCAAGGTCAGCGATCAGGAACTGAACCAGGCCATCAACGCCATCGCCCAGCAGAACGGTTCCACCCTGGATGCCCTGCGCCAGCGTCTGGCCAGCGATGGCCTGGATTTCAACGATTTCCGCAATTCGGTGCGTGACGAGATCACCGTCCAGCGCCTGCGCCAGAGCTTCGCGCAGAGCCGCATCACCGTCAGCGAAGGCGAAGTGGATGGCGCGCTCAAGCAGCAGGCCACCGTGGGCACCCAGTACCACCTGGCCCACATCCTGATCGGCCTGCCGGAAGGCGCCACCGCCGAGCAGATCACCACCGGCCAGAAGAAGGCCGATGGCGTCAAGGCGCTGCTGGACAAGGGCGAGCTCGACTTCAACGCGGCCGCCGTCCGTTATTCGGACAGCCCCAACGCGCTGGAAGGCGGCGACCTGGGCTGGCGTTCGCTGGATGAAATCCCGAATGCCTTCGCGCAGATGATGAAAGAGATGAAGTCCGGCGACGTGGTCGGCCCGCTGCGTGGTCCCAGTGGTTTCCAGCTGCTGAAGCTGGTCGAGGTGCGTGATGCCAGCGCGGCCGCTGACGGCGGTCACACCATCACCGAATACCACGCCCGTCATATCCTGGTCCGCATCACCGACCAGCAGGACAATGCCGCGGCCAAGGCCAAGATCGACACCCTGCGTGCCCGCATCGCCGGCGGCGCCGAGTTCGATGCAGTGGCCAAGGAATCCTCGGAAGACAACAACAGCAAGGGCCAGGGCGGCGATCTGGGCTGGTTCCCGGCCGATGCCTTCGGTCCGGACTTCGGCAAGCAGGTTGAAGGCATCACCGACGGCGGCGTGAGCCAGCCGTTCCGTACCGATGCCGGCTGGCACATCGTCCAGCGCGTCGCCACGCGCCAGACCGATGCCACCACCGACAACCAGCGCGCCCAGATCCGTGAAACGATCGGCCGCCGCAAGCTGGAGGAAGAGTACAACCGCTTCCTGCAGGAACTGCGTGGCGAAGCCTACGTGGATATGCGCGGCTATGCCCCGGGTGCCGCGGCGACCACGCCGCCGCAGTCCTGATCCATGCTCCCGCAGCTCGCGCTGGTACCGGGCGAGCCGGCGGGGATCGGCCCGGAGCTCTGCCTCCGTCTGATCCAGCAGCCGCGCACCGATTGCCGGCTGCTGGCCTTCGCCGACCCCGACACGCTGCAGGCTGCCGCCGCTGCGCTGTCGCTGCCCCTGCAGCTCCTGCCTGAAGACGCCATCGCCCGCCAGCCGGGCGATCTGCCGTTGCGCGCGGTCCCCAATGCCGTGCCCTCGCGCTTCGGCACGCCGGATCCTGCCAACGCCGGGGCGGTGATCGGCGCGCTGCGCCAGGCCGGGCAGGCCTGCCTGTCCGGTGAACTTGCCGGCGTGGTCACCGGCCCGGTGCACAAGGCGGTCATCAACGAGGGCGGCATCGCCTACAGCGGCACCACCGAACTGCTGGCCGACCAGGCCCGCACCCCGGTGGTGATGATGCTCGCCAATGACATCGTCCGGGTCGCCCTGGCCACCACCCACCTGCCGTTGCGCGCGGTGGCCGATGCGATCACGGCCGATGGCCTGGCACTCACCCTGAAGATCGTCCACGACGCCCTGCAGCGCGATTTCGGGCTGGCCTCGCCGCGCATCGCCGTGCTCGGGCTCAACCCGCACGGCGGCGAAGACGGTCATCTGGGGCGCGAAGAACTGGACCTGATCATCCCGCTGCTGGCGCGCCTGCGCGCCCAGGGCATGGACCTGGCCGGGCCGCTGCCGGCCGACACCGCCTTCCTGCCGGCCAAGCTGGCCGGGTTCGACACGGTGCTGGCCATGTACCACGACCAGGGCCTGCCGGTGCTCAAGTACAGCGGCTTCGAGCAGGCCGTCAACATCACCCTGGGCCTGCCCTACCCGCGCGTCGCGGTCGACCATGGCACCGCCCTGGATCTGGCCGGCCGCGGCCTGGCCGACCCGTCCAGCCTCCTCGCTGCCACCGCGCTGTGTGCCCGGCTGGCGCGCCAACGTACACTGGTGCCATGACTTCTTCGTATTCCTCCTCCGGCGCGCCCGGTTTTTCCGGCCCCGCCAAGAAGCAGCTCGGCCAGCACTTCCTCGCCGACCGCAGCTACATCGACAAGATCGTGCTGGCGGTCAGCCCGAAAGACGGCGACCGACTGGTCGAGATCGGCCCGGGCCAGGGCGCGATCACCCTGCCGCTGCTGCGCCGCCACCCGAAGCTGACCGTGATCGAGTTCGATCGGGATCTGGTCGGCCCGCTGGCCGCCGCCGCCGAACCGCTGGGCGAGATGACCATCATCCACCGCGACGTGCTGCAGGTGGATTTCACCGAGCTGGCTGCCGGCAGCCCGATCCGCCTGGTCGGCAACCTGCCCTACAACATCTCCTCGCCGATCCTGTTCCATGCGCTGGACCACGCCGCGGTGATCACCGACATGCACTTCATGCTGCAGAAGGAAGTGGTCGACCGCATGGCCGCCGATCCGGGCAGCAAGGTGTATGGCCGGCTGAGCGTGATGCTGCAGGCGTTCTGCAAGGTGACCTCGCTGTTCGTGGTGCCGCCGGGTGCGTTCCGCCCGCCGCCCAAGGTCGATTCAGCGGTGGTGCGGCTGGTCCCGCGCGATCCGGCCACGGTCGGCATCCTGGACCGCAAACGCTTTGCCCATGTGGTCAAGGCCGCCTTCGGGCAGCGCCGCAAGACCCTGCGCAACGCCCTGCAGAATGTGTGCACCCCCGAGCAGTTCGAAGCGGCTGGCGTGCGCAGCGATGCCCGCGCCGAGCAGCTGGACGTGGCGCAGTTCATCGCGCTGGCCAACGTCCCGTACGAGGCTGACGCGCCGCAGGGTTGAGCGCGCCACCTCGTGGCCAGCACCGGCCGCGCGCACGTAGAACCGCCTGACATCCATGACGGGGGCGCTGCCAGCTTGGGCAGCACTCATCTCATCGTGCACAACATTCACTAAACTGCCTGCATGAACGACGCTGCAAACTACGCGATCTCCGTCGAGGTCGCCCCCCGATTCCTCGATGACCAGTCCACCCCGGAGGACGGCCGCTACGCGTTCGCCTATACGATCCGCATCCTCAACCGGGGCCGCGTCGCGGCACGGCTGGTGGCCCGCCACTGGCGGATCACCGATGCCAATGGCCGCATCGAGCATGTCGACGGCGATGGGGTGATCGGCGAGCAGCCGCGGCTGCGCCCCGGTGAAGACTTCCGTTACACCTCCGGTGTCATGCTGGAGACCGAGCACGGCACGATGCA
>DMZT01000442.1 GCA_003484865.1 Stenotrophomonas sp. | reverse complement strand
GGTCGGCTCTACCGGAGGGGGGCAGCCGACCAACGGTCGGCTCTACTGGTGGTGAATGGGGAGGACGCGCGCGTGATGCCATGACCTGGCGATCACATCCACGCAGGCATGTTGGTCAACATGGCCAACGACTTCCCCCAACGTCCGCCGCCGCCGCTGCTGGACGATGCCTGTGCGCTGTTCCTGGACGTGGATGGCACCCTTATCGAATTCGCGGACGACCCCGAGTCGGTCGCGCTGCTGCCCGATGTGCGTGAAGCGATCGGGCGCATCAGCGACCGGCTGGATGGCGCGGTCGCGCTGATCAGCGGGCGCCCTTTGGCGCAACTGGACAAACTTTTCGCCCCCTTGAGCCTGCCCGCGGCCGGCCTGCACGGCCACGAGCTGCGCAACCATGAGCAGCGCGCGCAGAGCAGCGATCCTTCTGCCGATACCAGCGAGTGGCTGCATGCCCTGCACCAGCAGGCGATGCGTTTCGCGCATGGCTATCCCGGCGTACTGGTGGAGGACAAAGGCCGCAGCCTGGCCCTGCACTGGCGCGGTGCCCCGCACGCCGCCAACGACGTGCGCGCCTTCGCCGAACGGCATATCCGTGGCCATGGCGGCTACCGGCTGCAGCCCGGTGACCATGTCATCGAGTTTCTGCCCGAAGGCAGCGACAAGGGCCGTGCGATGCGGCAGCTGATGCTGCAGCCGCCGTTCCGCGATCGCATGCCGGTGTTCGTCGGCGATGACCTCACCGATGAATTCGGCTTCGGCGCGGCCAACGACCTGCATGGCTGGAGCGTGCTGGTCGGTGCGCGCGAGCCCAGCGATGCGGTGTTCGCGCTGCCGACGATACGCAGCGTGCACGCCTGGCTTCGCGAGAATGCCTACTGATGCCTTGACCCCAAGGCCCCCTGACGCCGCGCGCAGGTCTCCCCCACCGGTGTGCCGCCGCGGCATGACACGAGACTTCCTGCATCATGAGCGAACCCGATCTGAATCTGGGCGTGGTCGGCAATGGCAGCTTCGGCGCGCTGATCGACAAGCACGCGCGCGTCGTCTGGAGCTGCCTGCCGACCTTCGACGGCGACCCGACCTTCTGCGCCCTGCTCGGCCCCAATCAACAGGACGGCGGTGACTTCGGCATCGAGCTGGAGGACATGGTCGACAGCGAACAGAGCTACCTGACCAACACCGCCATCCTGCGCACCGTGCTGCGCGACAAGCACGGTGGTGCGTTGGAAATCATCGATTTCGCGCCGCGCTGGCGTCAGAACGACCGCTTCTACCGACCGGTCAGCCTGATCCGCCAGGTGCGGCCGCTGTCCGGCAACCCGCGCATCATCGTGCGCGCGCGTCCACTGGCCGACTGGGGCGCCCGCGTCCCGGATGCCACGTGGGGCAGCAACCACATCCGCTGGGTGCTTCCCGACCACGTGCTGCGCCTGACCACCGATGTGCCGCTGCGTTTCGTCCGCGATGGCCTGCCGTTCGTGCTGAACCACCCGGTGCATCTGGTGCTCGGGGTGGACGAATCGCTCAACCGTTCGCTCAGTGGCTACGTGCAGGAATCCTTCCAGCGCACGCGTGACTATTGGCGCGAATGGGTGCGCTATCTGTCGATCCCGCTGGAGTGGCAGGACGCGGTGATCCGCAGCGCGATCACGCTGAAGCTGTGCCAGTACGAGGACAGCGGCGCCATCATCGCCGCGATGACCACCTCCATTCCGGAAGCACCCGGCAGCATCCGCAACTGGGATTACCGCTACTGCTGGCTGCGCGATGCCGCCTTCGTGGTGCGTACGCTCAACCGTCTCGGTGCGACCCGCACGATGGAGCAGTTCCTGGGCTACATCTTCAACCTGGCCACGGCCGATGGCAGCCTGCAACCGCTGTATGGCATCAGCTTCGAGGCCAAGCTGGAGGAAACCGAAGTCGCGTCGCTCTCCGGCTATCGCGGCATGGGCCCGGTGCGGCGCGGCAACCTGGCCTGGGTGCAGCGCCAGCACGATGTCTACGGCAGCGTGGTGCTCGCCTCCACCCAGCTGTTCTTCGATCGCCGCCTGCAGGACCCGGGCGATGCGCACACCTTCGCGCGGCTGGAGCCGCTCGGCGAGCAGGCCTTCACCCTGCACGATGTGCCCGATGCCGGCCTGTGGGAATTCCGCGGCCGCACCGAAGTGCACACCTACACCAGTGCGATGTGCTGGGCTGCGTGTGACCGCCTGTGCAAGATCGCCGTGCGCTTGAAACTGGATGACCGCGCCACCTATTGGCGCGAGCGCGCCGACATCATCCATGCGCGCATCATGCGCGACTCATGGAGCGAAGCACTCGGCCACTTCACCGATACCTTCGGCGGCCATCGCCTGGATGCCTCGTTGCTGCTGCTGGCCGATATCGGCTTCATCGACGCCACCGATGCGCGCTTCGTCGCCACGGTCGAGGCGATCGGCCGCGATCTCAAGCACGGCAACGCGCTGTATCGCTACGTCGCGCCGGATGATTTCGGCGAGCCGGAAACCAGCTTCACCATCTGCACGTTCTGGTACATCGATGCGCTCGCCGCGATCGGTCGTCTGGACGAAGCACGCGAGATGTTCGAGATGCTGCTGGAACGCCGCAATCACCTGGGCCTGCTGTCCGAGGATCTTGCGTTCGACAGCGGCGAGGCCTGGGGCAATTTCCCGCAGACCTATTCGCACGTGGGCCTGATCACCGCCGCCATGCGCCTGTCGCGCAGCTGGCAGGAGGCATCATGAGCCGCCTGGTCGTCGTGTCCAACCGGGTCGCCGTTCCCGGTGAATCCCGCGCCGGCGGCCTGGCAGTCGGCCTGCTGGCCGCGCTCAAGGAGCGTGGCGGCCTGTGGTTCGGCTGGAGCGGGAAATCCACCCGCGACAACAGCGGCACGCTGCACGAGCAGGTGGACGGTGACATCCGCTACGTCACCATGGACCTCAACAAGCGCGACGTGGATGGCTACTACAACGGCTTCGCCAACCGCACGCTGTGGCCGCTGCTGCACTTCCGGCTGGACCTGGTCGACTACGATCGCGCCACGCGCGAAACGTATCGCCGGGTCAACGCGCTGTTCGCCGAGAAGCTCGCGCCGCTGCTGCGCGAGGACGACATCGTCTGGATCCACGACTATCACCTGATCCCGCTGGCCTCGCTGCTGCGCGAGCGCGGCATCGGCTGCCGGATCGGCTTCTTCCTGCACGTGCCGATGCCCTCGGCCGATCTGCTGCAGGCGCTGCCGGATCACCTGCGGTTGTTCTCCAGCCTGTACGCCTACGATCTGGTCGGCTTCCAGACCCAGCGCGATGCGGACCGCTTCCAGTCCTACGTGCGCCTGTTCGGTGGTGGCCGCGTGCTGCCTGACGGTGAGCTGGAAGCACCCGGCGGCCGGCGTTTCCGCGCTGCGGCCTTCCCGATCGGTATCGATACCGAATTCATCGCCCGCCAGGCCAAAGCGGGGGCGAACAAACCCGCCGTCAAGGACCTGCGCGGCAGCCTGCGCAATCGTCAGCTGGCGATCGGCGTGGACCGGCTGGACTACTCCAAGGGCCTGCCCGAACGCTTCCAGGGGTTCGAGCGGTATCTGGAGCGTCATCCGGACCAGCACGGCTCGTTGACCTACCTGCAGATCGCCCCGGTCTCGCGCGGGGATGTCACCGAGTACCGCCAGCTGCGCAGCCAGCTCGAACAGATCGCCGGGCACATCAACGGCGGGCATGCCGCACCGGACTGGACCCCGCTGCGCTACGTCAACCAGAACTTCACCCATGCCACGCTGACTGGCTTCTACCGGGCAGCCGCGGTGGGCCTGGTCACGCCGCTGCGCGACGGCATGAACCTGGTCGCCAAGGAGTACGTCGCCTCGCAGGACCCGGAGAACCCGGGCGTGCTGGTGCTGTCACTGCTGGCCGGTGCCGCCGATGAATTGAAGCAGGCGCTGCTGGTCAATCCGCATGACCTGGATGGCGTCGCCGATGCGATCGCCACGGCGGCGACGATGCCGCTGAAAAAGCGCGTGG
>DMZT01000443.1 GCA_003484865.1 Stenotrophomonas sp. | reverse complement strand
CATGACGAGCGGGCGCCATGGGGTCGTCGCCGTGACACGGGGGGCGGTCCTGTCGGGACGTAGCGTCATGGTCATTTCCTGTGAGAAAGACACGAGCCTAGTGCCGTCGTCATGCCGCCACCACCGAGCCGTTCGAGGGGAAGGCATGAGGTGTTTGTGTGCCTCGCGCACGGCCGCGAGGCACGGTGTCGCAGTCAGCCCACCGCGCGCAGCGCGGCCTGCTGGGCCTGCATCCGCAACTCGGGAATGGCCAGGCTTTCCCAGAGCGTGCCGATGCGCAGGCTGCCCACCACCAGCACGCGGGTCTGACACTGGCCGTCGGCACCGAGCAGTTCGCCGTTCTCCACCGAGGTATCCAGCCCCAGCCCGTGCGGACCAGGCCGCGCATGCCCATCGGCCAGCAGCTGCTGGATCAGTGGATTGCGCATGCACAGCGCGCGGGTTTCCACGCCGGTGGCATTGATCACCGCGCTGACCGTCAGTGGCGGCAGGCCGCCGGCCGGGCCGTGCCCGTGCAGCTGCAGCCCGCCTTCCTGCACCAGCAGCGTGTCCAGCCGGGCGCGGTGGCGCTGCAGCTGGCCGCTGCGCTCCAGCTCGCTGACCTGGGCATGCACCGATTCGGCGATGCGGTGGCGGTGCACGTCCCAATGCCGCACCACGTGGCGCAGGAAACGACGCTGGTCGGCCTCGCCCAGGCTCAACCACAATGCCTGGCCCATCGGCCGGATGCGGTCCATGACGCTTTGCCAAGGGATGCCCTGCGCCACGGCGGCACGGGCCTGCCCACGCAGTTCACGCACGCGCTGACGCAGCGACATCGTCAACAAGGGCTGCGGATCGAAGGTGACCGCTGCGCCGTGCGCCTGTGGCAATGGCAGCAGCGCATGTCGCGACAGCACGAAGATGCGCCCGCGGTGTCCGGCGGCCGCCAGGGCCACCACGCTGTCGGCCATGCTCAGGCCCGAGCCGATGATGGCCAGATCGTCATCGCCGGCCAGCACGCGCACGCCGTCGTAATCCCAGGCCTCCACCGCCTGCGCCGGCGGCAGGGCATCGGCACCGGGCACCGGCAGTGGTCGCATGCTGTTGCCACAGGCCAGCACCACGCGCTGCGCGCGCCACACCACGTCGTCGTCGAGCCGCAACTGCACACCGTGTTCGGTCGGCTCCAGCGCGAACACTGGCTGCTCGACCACCTCCAGCACTGCCACGCTGCGCTCGCACGCCTGTTCCAGGCGCTCACGCAGGTAGGCGGCGTAATGGCGGCGCGGCACGAACTGGTCCGCCAGCACCTCGCGCGCCACATCGGCAATCGCCTGGCTGTCGATCAGGTAATCGAGGAAATCCGCAGGCTGATCGGGCAGCGCGCTCATCTTGCCGGCCGGCACGTTGAGCAGGTGCTCGGGCCAAGGCGTGGCGTAGGCGATGCCTTCGGCCAGCGCCGAAGCCGGCTCGAACAGCACGATGCGTGACGGTCGCGGAGCATGGCGCAGGGCCTGCAGTGCAACGAGGACGCCGGCAGCGCCGCCGCCGACGATGGCCAGATCACACTGGCGGTGGGTATCGGACGCAGTCATGCCTCGATTGTAGGCGATGCGCGTGGACCGGCCGTCCACGTGCGTCACAGCGGGCTACATCAAGGCATCGGCCAGCCGTGCGATGCCTTCGCGGCTGCGCTTCCACGCCGGCCGTTGGCGCCACGTCGCCAGATCGAGCTGACGGGACTGCTCGAGATAGTCGGCTTCGATCTGCGCCAGCTGCCGCACCATGCCGGGGTCATAACAGAGCATGCCGATCTCGGCATTGAGCGCGAACGAGCGGATATCCAGGTTGATCGAGCCGACCAGGGCAATGTCTTCATCGACGGTCAGGTGCTTGGCATGCAGGAAATGCGGTTCGTACAGCGCGATGCGCACCCCGCTGCGCAGCAGCTCATCGTAGTAGGCCTCCTGCGCCCAGGAGGTCAGCCGCTGGTTGGTGCTGGCCGACAGGATCAGCTGCACCTGCACGCCGGACAGCGCCGCGATGCGCAGCGCACTCAAGGTCGCTTCATCGGGAACGAAGTACGGCGTGACCAGCACGATTCGCCGGCGCGCCAGATGGATCAGCGCGTTCACCGCATCGCGCGCATTGCTGAAGGGGTATGCCGGGCCACTGGGCAGCAGCTGGGTCGGCACATCGGCCGAGCACACCGGCACGGCGGTGAGCACATCCAGGCGTTGCCCGGTTTCCATGTACCAGTCGCTGGCGAACACCGCTTCCAGGTGCGCCACCACCGGCCCGCGCACGCGCGCGACCAGCTCCTTGTTCGGGAACCCGGCGACGAACTGCGCGCGTGCCAGGTTCTGTGAGCCGATATAGCCGACGCGGTTGTCGATCACCGCGATCTTGCGGTGGTTGCGCAGGTCCATGCGGCCACTGCGCCGCCAGCGCAGACCACCGGGCAGCATCGCGCGCACGTCGACACCTATCGCCTGCAGGCGATGGCGATAGTGGCGCAGCCCACGCTTGGCCCCGACTGCATCGAGCAGCACGCGGCAATGCACACCGCGCGCGGCCGCCCGCTGCAGCGCCTCCACGATGGCCTCGCCGACGGCATCGTCGAACATCAGGTAGTACAGCAGGTGCACGCGCTCACGGGCCTGGTCGATGTCTTCGATCAGGGCCTGCAGCGAGGCGTCGTAGTCATTGAGCAGATCCACCGCGTTGCCGTGGATGGGCATGAAATCGCCCTGGCGCTCGATCAGCGGCACGATCTCGGCGGTGGCCGTCTCCGGCGGCGGCGTCCAGCGCAGCGGCGGCTGCAGCGCCTGCTCCTCGCGGATCACCTGGGAGGCCTCGGCCTGGCGCTGCACGCGCTGGCGCGACAGCCACGGGTGGCCGAACAGCAGATACAGCGGCAGCCCGAGCAGCGGCACGAAGCCGACCAGCAGCAGCCAGCTGCGCGCGGCACCGGGCGTGGTGCGGCTGGGAATCCACAACAGCGCGGCCAGCCGGATCAGCCAATCCAGCATCAACAACCACGAACCCAGCAGCCACTCGAACAGCATCGCGTCGCCCGTCGGGAGGGAAACGCATTCTGCCATGGGCCGCTGCATGCAACCGGTCGTGCCGGCCGCTGGCCGGCGCCACGTATCGCCGGCCCAACAAAAAAACCCGCCACGAGGGCGGGTTTTTCGTCGGGAAGCTCAAGAACCCTTGCGGATTACTTGATCTTGCCTTCCTTGTACAGGACGTGCTTGCGCACGACCGGATCGTACTTCAGGAATTCCATCTTCCCGGGGGTGTTCTTCTTGTTCTTGTCCGTCGTGTAGAAGTGGCCAGTGTTGGCCGTCGAAATCAGACGGATCTTATCGCGCTTGCCTGCCATGATCGTTTACTCCTCAGACCTTTTCGCCGCGCGAACGCAGCTCAGCCAGAACGGAGTCGATACCGTTCTTGTCGATGGTGCGCAGGGCATGCGCGGAAACACGAAGCTTGACCCAGCGGTTTTCGCTGGCAACCCAGAAGCGGCGCTCGTGCAGGTTGGGCAGGAAACGACGGCGGGTCTTGTTGTTGGCGTGCGAGACGTTGTTACCCGTCTGCACTCGCTTGCCGGAAACTTGGCATACGCGGGACATTGCGCACCTCGATAAAAGTAGTTGTCAGCCCATAGCCCGGGCGACGGCGGCCTCGACGGTTTCCCGCCACACGTCATGAGAATCAAAGGGTTACGCTGTCGAGGGCGGACCGGATGACGTGTTCCCGGCCGCCGATCCAGAGATTTCTGGACACAGCGAGCCGCGCATTATGCCGCAGGCCGGTGGCTGGCGCAAGTTGTCCACAGGGCCATGGTGGTCTGTCAGTGCCGGGACGGCCTCCCGTGTTCGCATCGCCACCCACGGGCGATGGCGATACTGGCCGCCCCTTTTCCCCTGGACCCCTCGATGCGGCTGCTGGCACTTACCTACGGCACCGAAGGCGACGCCCGCCCGCTGGTCATGCTCTGCCACGGCCTGATGGCCGCCGGACACGAGGTCATGCTGCTGGCCGAGGGCGGCACCCTGGGCAGCGCGCGCGCCTTGGGCGTGCCGCACGCCGCGCTGGAAGGCGACATCCACGACGAGGTGGTGGCGCTGGTGTCGCGTGGCAACAACACGCTGGCCGCCTCGCGCGGACTGGCCCGGATGGCGCGCCGGCACGTGCCGGCGTGGACCCGGCAGGCCGATGCGGCTGCCGCCGGGTGCGATGCGGTGCTGACCGGTGGGCTGGCCGCCTTCGTGGGTATGACCGTGGCCGAGCGGCATGGCCTGCCCGCGATCGGGCTGGGCATGATCCCGCTGACGCCCACGGCCGCCTTCCCGTCCCCGTTCCTGCCCCGGCTGCCCCTGCCGGGTGTGCTTAACCGGCTCAGCTACGGGCTGGTCAACCAGGCGGTCTGGCGCACCTTCCGGCAGCCGATCAACCAGGCCCGGCACGCGCTGGGCATGTCGCCGCGACGCAGCCTCTGGCGCGACCTGCCGATGCTCTACGGCATCTCGCCCAGCCTGCTGCCGCAACCGGCGGACTGGCCCGCCAACCATCGCATCTGCGGCCAATGGCGCCTGCCGGACAGCCCCTGGCAACCACCGCCGGACCTGCAGGCCTTCCTCGATGCCGGGCCCGCCCCGGTGTACCTGGGCTTTGGCAGCATGACCGGCTTTGATCGCGACCGCGTGCTGCCAGCGCTGCTGGACGCCCTGGCACCCCGCCGGGTGCTGCTGTTCCCCGGTTGGGCGGGGCTGCCCAGCACCCCCCTGCCCGCCCGCGTGTTCGTGGTCGGGCCAACCCCACACGAGGCGCTGTTCCCGCGCTGCGCGCTGGTGATCCACCACGGCGGCAGCGGCACCACGCATTCGGCCTGCCGGGCCGGGGTGCCATCGCTGGTGATGCCGTTCGCGGCCGACCAGTTTTTCTGGGCGGCGCGGTTGCAGGGGTTGGGCGTGGCGCCGGCGGCGTTGTCGCCGAAGCGGTTGGATGCCAACACGCTGGCGCGGGCCATTGGCTTCGTCGAACACGCCGGAACGCGTGAACGGGCTGCTGCTCTGGGAAGGGCGATGGGCATGGAAACTGGCGTGGCCAAAGCAGCCGATCTGATCCAGCAATGGCTGGCAGGAAATCGATAAACGCCAAGTGGATGAGGCGACCTCAAGGTGTGACCCCGTCATTTGACCGCCATGGCAACGGACTGCTGTAGTGGCCACACGACCCCGCCCTCGCCGTCGTCATTCAGTTGGCTAAACGGCTTGGGACGAAAAAACCGCCGAACGGCGGTTTTTTCATGTCAGTTGCCTCACCGGATCCAGACCGGGAAGAAGCCCATCGACAAGCCAGCGCATTGGTGAGGCAGCCAGGTCCGCACGTGGCATCACGTGCGGACCCACCCTTCAAACCGCGTCAGGCCCCTTCCGGTGCAACCACCGATACAGCACCGGCAGCACCAGCAACGTCAGCAGCGTGGACGAGACGATACCGCCGATCACCACGGTGGCCAGCGGGCGCTGCACCTCCGAGCCGGCGCCGACGTTGAAGGCCATCGGCACGAAGCCGAGCGAGGCCACCAGCGCGGTCATCAGGACCGGGCGCAGACGGCCCAAGGCACCTTCGCGCACCGCCTGCGGCAACGGCATGCCGTGCTCGCGCAGGCTGCGCACGAAGCTGATCATCACCAGGCCGTTGAGCACCGCCACACCGGACAGCGCGATGAAGCCCACGCCGGCCGAGATCGACAGCGGAATGCCCCGCAGGGCCAGCGCGAGCACGCCGCCGGTGAGCGCCAGCGGCACGCCACTGAACACGATGGCCGCATCCTTGACCGAGCCGAACGCCCAGAACAGCAGGGCGAAGATGATCGCCAGCGTCACCGGCACCACGATCGACAGGCGCTGGCTGGCCGAGATCAGCTGCTCGAAGCTGCCGCCGTATTCGATCCAGTAGCCGTTGGGCACCTGCACATCGCGCCCGATCGCCTGCTGCAGATCGCCGACAAATCCACCCAGGTCGCGGTCGCGCACGTTGGCGGTGACCACGATCCGGCGCTTGCCGTTCTCGCGGTTGATCTGGTTCGGCCCTTCGCTGTTGCTCAGCGTCGCCAGCTCACGCAGCGGTACGGTGCGTGCACTGCCGCTGGTCCAGCTGCCGGTGCGGCTGGACTCGTCGGCGTCGTCGGCCAGCGCCGTCTCCAGCGACACCGGCAGGTCCGCCAGTGCGGCCGGGTCCTGGCGCAGTGCGTCGGGCAGGCGCACCACGATGTCGAAGCGGCGGTCACCCTCGAACAACTGCCCTGCCACCTGCCCGCCCACGGCGGTGGCCACGGTCGATTGCACCTGGCCGGGATTCAAGCCATAGCCGGCCAACGCGGTGCGGTTGGGGGTGACAGTCAGCAGCGGCAGGCCGCTGGTCTCCTCCACCCGCACATCGGCCGCGCCCGGCACCGTGCCGGCTACCGCGGCAATGCGCTTGCCGACCGACAGCAGCGTCTCCAGGTCATCGCCGAACAGCATCACCGCCACGTCGGCACGCACGCCGGAGATCAGTTCGTTGGTACGCATCTGGATCGGCTGGGTGAACTCGTAGTTGTTGCCGGGCAGCTGCTCCACCGCGTCTTCCAGCTCGGCCAGCAGTGCCGCACGCGATTTGCGTGGATCCGGCCAGGCCTTGCGCGGTTTCATCATGATGAAGGTATCGGCGACCGAGGGCGGCATCGGATCGGAGGCGACTTCCGGCGTGCCGATCTTGGAGAACACCTTGTCCACCTCGGCGAACTGCACCAGCCGGTTCTCGATCTGCTTCTGCATCTCGATCGACTGGGTCAGGCTGGTCCCGGGGATGCGCATGGCGTGCATGGCGACATCGCCTTCGTCCAGGTTTGGTACGAACTCGCTGCCCAGCCGCGTCGCCAGCAGGCCACAACCGATCACCAGCACCAGCGCACCGGCGACCATCCAGCGGCCGCGCCGCAGGGCAAAGGCCAGCATCGGCTCGTAGCGCCGGCGCACCCAGGCCATCAGGCGGTTCTCCGTCTCCTGCACACGGCCACCGAGGAACAGCGCGATCGCGGCAGGCACGAAGGTCAACGCCAGCACCATCGCACCGGTCAGGGCCAGCACCACGGTGATCGCCATCGGGTGGAACATTTTTCCTTCCACGCCGGTGAGCGCAAAGATCGGCAGGTACACCGCGGTGATGATGCCCAGCCCGAACAGGCTCGGGCGGATCACCTCGGCGGTGGCGCTGGCGGTTTCGGCGAAGCGTTCGTCGCGGGTCATGTCGCGGCCGAGCGCGTGCTGGCGTTCGCCGAAGCGGCGCAGGCAGTTCTCGATGATGATCACCGCCCCGTCGACGATCAGGCCGAAGTCCAGTGCGCCCAGACTCATCAGGTTCGCCGACACGCCACCGCGGGCCATGCCGGTCAGCGTGAACAGCATCGCCAGTGGAATCACCGCCGCGGTGATCAACGCCGCCCGGAAGTTGCCGAGCAGCAGGAACAGCACCACGATCACCAGCAAGGCGCCTTCGATCAGGTTCTTGGCGACCGTGGCGATGGTGCGGTCGACCAGCGCGGTGCGGTCGTAGCTGGCGGTGACGGTGACGCCCTCCGGCAGACTGGCCTGCGCCTGCTGCAGACGCGCCGCCGCGGCCTGGGCCACATCGCGGCTGTTGGCCCCGATCAGCATCACCACCGTGCCCATCACCACTTCATGGCCGTTCTGGGTGGCCGCGCCACTGCGCAGCTCCGGGCCGTCCTGCACCTGGGCGACGTCGTGCACGTGGATCGGCACGCCTTCACGGCGGGCCAGCACGATGTTGCCGATCTCCTCCAGGTTGGCGACCTGGCCGGGAATGCGGACCAGGAACTGCTGGCCGTTGCGTTCGATGTAGCCGGCGCCGACGTTCTGGTTGTTGGTCTCCACCGCCTGTGCCACGTCCTCCAACGTGAAGCCCAGCGCGCGCAGGCGGGCCGGGTCGGGGGTGATGTGCACCTGACGCTGGAAGCCACCGATGGTGTTGACCTCGGTCACGCCGGGCACGTTGCGCAGCTGCGGCCGGATCACCCAGTCCTGCAGGGTGCGCAGGTCGGTGGCGGTGTACGCCGTGCCATCGGCCTTGCGCGCCTTGGGATCGGCGTCGATGGTGTACATGAAGATCTCGCCGAGGCCGGTCGAGATCGGGCCCAGCTGCGGATCCAGGCCGTCGGGAATCTGCGATTTGACCTGCTGCAGGCGTTCGGCGACCTGCTGGCGGGCGAAGTAGATGTCGGTGCCGTCCTTGAAGACCACGGTCACCTGCGAGAGCCCGTAGCGCGACAGCGAGCGGGCCTGCTCCATCGCCGGCAGGCCGGCCATCACCGTCTCCACCGGGTAGGTGATGCGCTGTTCGGTTTCCAGCGGCGAGTAACCGGGGGCCGCGGTATTGATCTGCACCTGGACGTTGGTAATGTCCGGGGTGGCATCGATCGGCAGCTTGGTGAAGCTCCAGCTGCCGATGACGATCAGCACCAACGTCAGGGCCATCATCAACCAGCGATGGGCGATGGCGGCGCGGAGGATGCGCTCAAGCATGGGAGCGCCCTCCGTGTGCGGGGCGCGGCAACGCATCAATGTTCATGCGATGCCCCTGCCTTGCCGATGTCGGCCTTGACCACGTAGCTCTGCTCGACCACGACGTCTTCGCCGACGGCCAGGCCACTGAGCACTTCGACCTTGCCGGCATCGCGCGCCCCCAGGGTCACCGCACGCGCGGTGTAGGTGTCCCCTTCGCGCACGAACACCACGTCTTTGCCGTCCATCGTCTGCAGCGCGCTCAACGGCACCACCTGCGCGGCCGGCGTGGTGGCCACCACGATGCGCGCCTTGACGGCCGCACCGGGCCGCCATTGGCCGTCGTCGTTGCGCAGCGTGGCGCGCGCGACCGTGCTCTGGCTGGCGGTCGCGGTGCCGGGCAGCACGCGTTCCAGCGTGGTGGCCTGGCTGACGCCGTCGGTCATGCGTGACACGGTGACCGGCACGCCGGCGGTGATGTGCTGGGTGTCGTTGCCGAAGATATGCAGGTCCACCCACAACGTGGACAGATCACCGATCTCGAACAACGGCGTGCCCTCGCCTGCCACCCCACCGACCTGCGCCTGGCGCGCGAGCACCACGCCACCGATCGGCGCGGTCACGGTGTAGGTGGTGAGGCTGAGGTTGCTCTCGATGCTGGCCACTACCTGGCCGGCGCGCACGCGGTCGCCCACATTGGCGCGCAGCGAACGGATCGGGCCGGGAAAGCGCGCCATCACCTGGGCAACGCGGCCATCGACCGGGGTCAGCAGCCCCTGCACATCGTGTTCGTCGGCGATGGTGCCGGCGACGACAGGTGCCACGCGGATGCCCGCCTGTTCGGCCATGGCCGCGGCGATGGTGGTGCGTTCCGGGGCGTCGTGATCGTCGTGGTCATCGTCGTGCCCAGCCTCACCATGGCCGGCGTCCTCGTCGGCCGCGTTGGCCGGCGCCGCAGCGGGCTCAGCGCCGCCGCAGCCGGTGAGCGCCATCAGCGCGATCAACAGGCTGGCGGCCAGCGCGGTACGGGTCTGGGAAAGGGTCATCGGCGGTCCTCCGTGGACACGGTGTCGGTGGCGGCGACCATGCTCTGGCCGGTCAGGCGCTGGAGTTCGATCAGGGCGGTCTGTGCGGCGATGGCCGCGTCGAGCTGGCGCTGGCGTGCGTCGATCCGCATCGCCTGCAGCTGGGCCCATTCCATGTAACTGATCGCGCCGGCACGCCAGGCCTTCTCGGCTGCGTTCTCGGCACGCTGCAGCTGCGGCAGCACGTCGCGCGCCATGCGGGTCACTTCCAGCCGCGAGGTCAGGTAGCGGCCATGCGCTTCGGCAAGGGTGGCGTACAGCTGCAGCGCGCGCGCGTCGCGCTCCACGCTGTTGAGCGCCAGTTCGGCCTCGGCCGCACGGATCTCCGGGTCGGCACGGCGCACGCTGCCCAGCGGCAGGCTGAAACCGGCGACCAGGGAGGTGTCGCGGGTATCGCGCGAATTGCGCACGCCCACCTGCCAGCTGACATCGGGCCGTGCCTGGGTGCGGGCCAGCTGCACCTGCGCTTCGCGGATGCGACGCTCACCGGCCAGCACCGCCAGTTCCGGGGTGTGCTGCAGTTCCTCGGCGAGCACGGCGAAGTCCTGCAGCGCGGGCAGCTGCATGGGGTCGCCGGTGACCACGTCGAAACCGGGCTCACGCTGGCGCCACAGTGCGGACAGCGCCGCACGCGCGGACTGATCCATCTGCCGGGCGCGATCGCGGTCCAGCTCGGCCTGGGCCTGCATCGCCTGCGCGGTCAGCAGCACCGACTAGGGCGAGGCACCGGCCTGCAGGCGCAGTCGCGCGGCGGCGACGGCGCGCCGGCGCTGCTCGATATCGGTCTCGGCGATGCGCAGCTGCTGGCGCGCGTCGGTCACTGCCAGATAGCGGCGGGCGACCTCGGCCATCAGATCCAGCCGCGCGGTTTCGCGCTGCGGGGCCAGGCTGTCCAGATTGGCCTGGGCCACGGCGCGGCGGGCATCCAGCTTGCCGCCGCGTTCCAGCACGCCGGCCAGGGTGACGGTGACTTCGGCGGCATCGAAGCCACGGGTGTCACCGCTGCCGAGTGCGTTCTCCAGCTCCACGCCAAGGGTCAGCGGGGGCGACAGGCCGGCCGCGTCACGGCGGGCTTCCCACACCGGGCGCTGCGCCTGCGCCAGGCGCAGGTCGGGGTGGTACTGGGCGACGCGCGCGATGGCGTCGTCGAGGGTCAACGGTGCAGCAGGTGTCGTGCCCTGTGCGTACACGCACGGCACGAACGCAATGGCAGCCAAGGCTGCCAGACGCATCCACATGGGAGTCTCCAGAAAGCGATCAGAGGGCAAACGGCGGCCGCGCGGCCGCAGGGCATCAGATCGCTATCGGAGGACGCAGCAGGTTCTCGGGCGGTTGGGTGCGCAGTTGCGCGATCAACCCGGCAGGGACGCCGTGGCTGGGCGCGGCGGGCAGGCTCCAGGCCATCGCGGCCATCGGCAGCACGCCGCCGTGGCCATGGCAGTGGCCGCAATGCACCAGGGCATGCAGCCAGTCTTCGTTGCCGTCGTCATCGCCCGGTACATCGGCGGCGGCGTCATCCAGGCTGCCATGCACGTCGCTGCTGTCCGCATGCACGCTCAGGTGGATATCGGCCAGGGCCGAGGCCAGCGAGCTGCCGAACACGCCCACACCGACCACCACCAGCATCAGCAGGCGGAGCAGCAGGGACGGACGCGGGCGGGCACGACGGAACATGGCCCGCAGGGTAGCCGGGCGTGAAGCCGTTACACAATCGCAGCCCGGCCGCTTGGTTCACGTTGGCCGGGGCCGGCGCGATGGCCGGCCCCGCGCACCTCAGCTGGCCGCAGCCTTGCGCTGGGCGATGAAGGCCTGGATCTGTTCCTCCAGGACCGGCAACGGCACCGAGCCCTGGCTGAGCACCGCGTCGTGGAAGGCCTTGACGTCGAAGCGGTCGCCCAGCTCCTGCTCGGCCTGCGCGCGCAGGCGCACGATCGCGATCTCTCCGAGCTTGTAGCTCAGCGCCTGGCCCGGCCAGGAAATGTAGCGATCCACTTCGGTGGTCACTTCGTGCTCGCTCAGCGCGGTGTGGTCGCGCAGGTAGGACAGCGCCTGCTCGCGGGTCCAGCCCTTGTGGTGCACGCCGGTATCGATCACCAGGCGCGCGGCGCGCCACATTTCGTAGGTCAGGCGGCCGAAATCCTCGTACGGGGTTTCGTAGATGCCCATCTCCACGCCGAGCTTCTCGCAGTACAGGCCCCAGCCTTCGCCGTAGGCGGAGATGTAGTTGTTGCGGCGGAACGCGGGCTGCTCGCCCTGCTCTGCCGCCAGCGCGCCCTGCAGGGCATGGCCCGGATCGGACTCGTGCAGGGTCAGCGCGGGAAGGTTGTACAGCGGCCGCGCCGGCAGGTTGTAGGTGTTGAGCCAGTAGGTGCCCATGCCACCGCGGCCGGCGGTCCAGAACGGGGCGATGTCCGGCGGCACCGGCACGATGGTGAAGCGCGCACGCGGCAGCGTCATGTACTTGCCGATCACGCCATCCACGCGCTTGGAGATCCACGCCGCACGATGCAGCAGCTCATCCGGGGTCTTGGCGTAGAACTGCGGATCGGTACGCAGGAAGGTCAGGAACTCGGCGAAGCTGCCCTTGAACTCGACCTGCTGGATGATGCCGTTCATCTCGGCCTGGATACGTGCGACTTCCTTCAGGCCGATCTCGTGGATCTGCTGCGGGGTCAGGTCCAGCGTGGTGTATTCGTGGATCTGCTGCTTGTAGTACGCCTTGCCGCCCGGCATTGCCTCGGCGGCCAGGGTGGTGCGCGCCTGCGGGACGTACTCGCTGACGAAGAAGGTGCGCAACGTGCCGAACGCCGGCACCACGCTGCCGCCGATGGCCTGGCGGGCCTGTTCCTGCAGCTGCGCCTGCTCGGCGGCCGGGATGCTGGCCGGCAGCTTCTTGAACGGCGCGTACAGCGGCGACTGGGTCGGGTCCTTCAGTTCGGACACGGTGGCGATCGAGACCTCACGCCCATCGAGCACCGCACGCGGCACGCTGAAGCCGCGCTTGAGGCCGGCACGCATGTTCTCGGTCTGCTGCTCGAAGTAGCGCGGCACATCGTTCAGGCGCGCGATGTAGTTGCGATAGTCCTGCACGGTCTTCATCTCGCGCCGGGCCATGAAGGACAGGTTCGACCAGAACGAGGAGTCCGCGTTGAACGGCATTTCGTAGGCGCGCAGGCGGACATCGGCAGCCAGGTTGAACACCTGGTCGCGGTAGATCGCGTAGTTGATGCGGTTCTCGGCCGAGAGTGCCTGGGTGTCGACCTTGTCCAGCTGCGCCAGGACGTCGTCCCAGACCTTCAACCGGCCCTGCTGCGCGGCGGCGCCGACATCGGGCATGCGGGTGGCGTTGGCCGGGCCGTCACCGTCTTCGCTGGCCTCACCGCCGCCGGCTTCGCGCCAGGCCCATTCCTTCTCGTAGATGGCACGGAACTGCGCGTCGGCAGGGCTTTCAGTGGCCAGGCTGGCCGGGGCGGCAGCCGGGGCGGCCGGAGGCACAGCCAGGGCAGTGCCGGCGGGAAGGGCCAGGGCGAGCAGCAGCGCAGCAACGAGCGGTGATTTCACGGTCAAGGGTTCCCGAGGGACGGCAAACCCCGAT
>DMZT01000441.1:975-9035 GCA_003484865.1 Stenotrophomonas sp. | reverse complement strand
CTGCGCCGGGCACCGGAGAGCTTCGGTCTGGGCCGCGGGCTGGTCTGGCCCTATCGTGCGCCGGATGGCGTGATGTGGGTGGTCGCCAGCGAGCGCATCTACCGCATGCAGGATGGCGTGCCTTTGCTGCAGCATCGCCTGCCCGGCGCGACCCACATCACGGCCATGCTGCAGGACCGCCACGGCGACCTGTGGCTGGGGACCGAAAACCAGGGCCTGCTGCGGCTGTCCCGGCACGGGCTGGAGCGGTTGCCGGCCGGGCTGTCCTTGCCCGGCGGGCGCGTGGTCAGCCTGCGAGAAGATGCCGAAGGCAGC
Organism: Stenotrophomonas sp.; assembly: GCA_003484865.1. Classification (GTDB taxonomy): domain Bacteria; phylum Pseudomonadota; class Gammaproteobacteria; order Xanthomonadales; family Xanthomonadaceae; genus Stenotrophomonas. Next base: position 8,720 of record DMZT01000441.1, on the reverse strand, counting down.
ATCTGGGTAGGCGCCAACGGTGGCCTGTATCGCCTGCGCGAAACCCTGTTCAGCAGCTACACCGAACGCGACGGGCTCAGTGGTGATTACGTCCGCACCGTCTTCGAGGATCGCCAACGGCAGCTCTGGATCGGCAGTGCGCGCGGGCTTGATCGCCGCGATGCCCAGGGAAACTTCAGTCCGGTGCCGCTGCGCAACAACGTCGGCAAGAGCCCCTCGGTGCTGAGCCTGGCCCAGGACCGTGACGGTGATCTGTGGGTGGGGACCTTCGGCGATGGCATCTTCCGGGTCGGCGAGAACGGGCAACCGCGGCGGACGTACGGCAGCGCCGACGGCCTGTTGGGGGGCAACATCCGCGCGATCAGCATCGACCGTGACGGGGTGATCTGGGCCGGCACCCAGAAAGGCGTGGTCCGCATCGTCGCCGACAAGGCCGAACCGGTGGCCTTTCCCGGCATGCCCACCGGGCTGACCACCGCGCTGGCGCACGATGCCGAAGGCGCCCTGTGGATCGGCACCATCGAGGGCATCCGCGTGTTGCGCGGCAACCGCGTGCAGGTGATCGATCTGGAGGCACTGGGTGGTGGCCGCAGCGTGTTCGGCTTCCAGCAGATCGGCGATGCGATGTGGGTCAGCACCGATCGCGGCCTGTACCGCTACCAGGAAGGCAAGCTGGCACGGGTCGGCCTGGAGCAGGGCATGCCGGTGGACACGGTCTTCCAGCTGATTCCCGATCGCGTGGGCAACGTCTGGATCAGCAGCAACCGCGGCGTACTGCGGACCGACATGGCCATGCTCAACGCCGTTGCCGATGGACGTGCCGCACGGGTCGAGGTCGAGCATTACAACGAGATCGACGGCATGGCCAACTCACAGGCCAACGGCAGTTCCGGCCCCTCGGCAATCCTGCGCCAGGACGGCACCTTCTGGGTGGTCACGGCCGGCGGGCTGAGCACCGTCGATCCACTGCGCCTGCAGCGTTTCCGTGAGCGCCTGGCGCCACCGGCGGTGATCGAGACCGTGCTTGTCGATGGCGTGCCGCTGCACTGGCAGGGCAGCGACCACAACACGATCCCGGGCGGGCGACGCCTGAGCGTGAGCTATGTGGGGCTGAGTTACCTGCTTTCCGAGCGCATCCGCTACCGCACCCGCCTGGAAGGACTGGACAAGGGCTGGGTCGAGCGTGGCCAGCAGCGCAGCGTGGAATTCATCGGCCTGCCGCCGGGCGACTACACGCTGCACGTTTCCGCCGCACATCCAGGTGGTGTCTGGAGCGACAGCGAAGCGGTCTGGGAATTCACGGTGGAGCCGTTCCTGTGGCAGCGCCACAGCGTGCAGTTGATCGCCGCGCTGTTGTTGCTGGCTGGGCTGGTGGCGCTGTACCGGTATCTGATCAACCGCTACAAGGCCAGCAACGTGCGGCTGGCGCGGATGGTGCAGGAAGCCACGCTGGATCTGCAGACCCAGACGGTCAACCTGCAGGCACTCAATCAGGAAAAGACCGAACTGGCCGACCGCCTGGCGGTGCAGGCCGAGGCGTTCGAGCGGCAGGCCCGTGAGGATGCGCTGACCGGTCTACCGAACCGGCGTGCATTCGATGAAGCACTGGCGCGCGATTTCGCCCGTTCGCAGCGCAGCCGCCACCCGTTGTGCCTGGTGGTGCTGGACATCGATCACTTCAAGGAAGTGAACGACCGGCACAGCCATTCGGTGGGCGACGTGGTGCTGGTGGAAGTGGCGCGTCTGTTGGCCTCGGCCTGCCGCGATTCGGACATGCCGGCGCGGACCGGTGGCGAGGAATTCGCGCTGCTGCTCAACGACACCCGCCTGGATGAGGCGGCCCAGGTCTGCGCGCGCCTGCGTGGGTTGTTCCATGATCATCCGGACTGGGCCGGTATTCCGGGCCTGAACGTCACCTTCAGCGCCGGTCTGGTCGAACTGGACGCTGCCGACCGCACGCCGATGCTGCTCTACCAGCGCGCCGATCGCGCGCTGTACCGCGCCAAGAGCGAAGGGCGCGACAGGACCGCTATCGGGTGATGCTGCTCAGGGGCGCGGCCAGCTGTTGGCGACCTTGCAGAACAGTTTGGCGGTCTGCTCGGTGTCGTACACCGCGCTGTGCGCTTCATCGGCATCCCAGCCCAGCCCGGCGGCGGTGGCGGCGCGTGCCAGTACGGTCTGCCCGTAGGCGATGCCGCCGAGGGTGACGGTGTCGAACACGCTGAAGGGATGGAACGGGTTGCGCTTGTGGCCGGTACGATTGACGGCCGCATTGACGAAGCCCAGATCGAAGTGGGCGTTGTGCCCGACCAGGATCGCGCGCTGGCAACCGTACTTTTTCATCGCCGCCCGGATCGGGGCAAAGATGTGGTCCAGCGCATCGCGCTCGACCTTGGCCAGCCGGAACGGGTGATCCAGGATGATCCCGGTGATTTCCAGCGATTTGGGATCGATCTCCAGGCCTTCGGCCGGCACCACGTGGGCGCTGGCGGTCTGGCCGGGATAGAGCAGGCCGTTCTCGTCCATCTCGATCGGAACGGCGGCGATCTCCAGCAGGGCGTGGCGATCAGAATCGAATCCACCGGTCTCCACGTCCACCGCCACCGGCAGGAAGCCGCGGAAGCGGGTTGCCATCAAGCGCTGGGCAGCAGCGGGCAGTGCGTCGGCAGCAGCCGGCGCGTCGGAGCGGGGGAGGTCGTCAGTCATCGCACCAGTTTAGCAGAGCGGCCTGTACCCCCCCTGCGCTCAGGCCAGGGCAGGGGGACGCCCGCGGCCGCGGCGCAGCAGGTGATCCAGGCTCAACGGGCCCGCGCCCTGCACGGCCAGAGGCAGCAGCATGGCCAGGAACAGCAGCGGCAGTTTGAAGTTGCCAAAGCCCTGATCGGTGATGACATAGCCCATCGCCAGCTCGGCCAGACCATCCCAGTGCATCGGCCAGTGCACGGCGGCGGTGGCGACCACGGTCAGCACGAGCAGGCAGCTGGCGGCCAGGCGGGTCCCCAGCCCGAGCAGCAGGCAGACTGCGCCAACCAGCTCGAACCAGGTGGCCAGCTGCCAGTTGAGGGTGGCCGGCAGCTGATCGAACGGAAACGGGAACGCCTGCTGCAGGTCCTCGAACCAGTTCTGGCCACGCAGTTTTTCACGGCCGGACTCGAAATACTCCCAGCCCATCAGCAGGCGCAGGCCGAGCGGGGCCAACCACGGGCCGAGGCGATCCAGCCGGTCGCGCAGGGCGAGCAGGGGCGGTGACTTCATCGATGCGATTCCTGTGTGGAAGGGTCAGGTGGCGGGCGCAGCGGGCCCGATCACGCCGTTGTCGTGGAATTGGCGCAGCAGGGCGGCGCCGGGCAGGCGCAAGGCATCGGCCGCCATGCCGTGCGTCTGCGCGAGCTGCTGCAGGTAAGTGGCCCCTGTGCTGCCGGGGTGCTGGCCGATCTGCTCCAGCAACCGTGCGGCCATGGGGCTGACCACGGCGAAGCGGACCTGGCCATCAGGGTCGCGCCGGACCAGCAGCCCGGTCGGCTCGGGGGCCGGCTGGGAAGGCGCGTCATCGGCGCCGAGCCGATGCACCGGCCACTGATAGAGCAGTGGCCAGGCCAGCGGCGAGCGCTGCAGCGACGCGTGCATGGGGTCCATGCCCGGTGAGGGCGGCAGGGGCTGCGCGTCCAACTGGTAGAGGGCCGTTTCCACCCACTCGTAATGGGCCAGTTCGGCCAACGCCGGGTGCGGCAGCGCGGCTTGATGGTGCAGCCACTGCACGAACTCGGCGGCCAGTTCGGTGAACAACGGCGTCTGCGCCGGGTGGCCGGCAAAGAAGCGCCGGACCAGGGTGGCCCACGCCGTGTCACCCAGCAGCTGGACGCATACCGGGAAACCGTTGCCGAGCAGCCCCAGCACAGTGTTGAAGACCAACCGCTGGTAGATGGCCAGCCGGCGCGGGTCCATGCCCTCGGGTGCGGCGATATGGTCCGGGTCGCGCAGATGCGCGGTGAACGCTCTCTGCTGTGCGTGCAGGCGCGCCGGGGCGTCAGTCATGTCCGTTCCCGGCATGGGCGGCCATCAGCTGGCGGATGTGCTGCAGTTCGCCGCGTAGTTCGGCATACGGCGGAAAATTGAAATCACGTTCCAGCAGCGTCGGGCGTGCACCGATGCGCGCATAGGTGCGGGCGAGCAGGTCCCAGACCGGATCGATCACCGCGCTGCCATGGGTGTCGATCTTCAGATCGGGCGCCTCGTCCAGATGGCCGGCGACATGCAGGCACACGATGCGGGCGGCCGGCAGCCCGGCGATGAACGCATCGGCGTCGTAGCCGTGGTTGCAGGCGTTGACGTAGACATTGTTGACGTCCAGCAGCAGATCGCAATCGGCCTCGGCCAGCACGGCATTGGTGAAGGCCAGTTCGTCCATGGCCGGTTCCGGGGCGAGGTAGTAGGACACGTTCTCCACGGCAATGCGCCGGCCCAGCAGGTCCTGCACGCGGGCGATGCGTGATGCAGTGTGGCGTACGGCCTCGTCGGTGAAGGGGATCGGCAGGAGATCGTAGAGGTGACCTTCATCACTGCAGTAGCTCAGGTGTTCGCTGTACAGCGGCACGTTGTGCCGCGCCAGGAAACGTCCTACCTGTTCCAGCAGCACGGTATCCAGCGGCGCGGTGCTGCCCAGCGAGAGCGACAGCCCATGGCAGGTCAGCGGGTGGCGCGTGGCCAGTTCGGCGAGTGCGTCGCCGGCCGGCCCACCGATACCGATCCAGTTTTCCGGCGCGCATTCGAGGAAGTCGATATCGCCGGCGGGCGCGTCACGCAGGTCCTGCAGCAGGGCGCGGCGCAAACCCAGTCCGGTCGCCGCCGCAGGCAGCGGCGACCGGGCCAGGCCAGTGGCGAAGGCGTCAGTGCTTGGCACCGCACTTGCCTTCGCCGCATTTGCCTTCCGCTGCCTTCTTGTCGCCAGCGGTCGTTGCCTTGGCGCCGGCAGCCTTGCCCTTGTCGGCGCCGCACTTGCCTTCCCCGCACTTGCCTTCGGCGGCCTTGGCACCGGTGGTCGCGGTCTTGTCGCCTGCCTTGGTGCCGGCCTTGTCGCCATGCGCGCCGCACTTGCCTTCGCCGGCCTTGGTCGCTGCCTGGCCAGCCACCAGGTAGCCTTGGGCCAGCTCGGTCATGCTCAAGGCGGATGCCGAGGCGGTGACGCCCAGGCCTGCGGCCAGCGCAGTGGCCGCCAGCAGGGACAGCGAACGGGTGGGTGTGCTCATCGGGTAACGCTCCTTGGAATGGGCCGGGGCCCGGGATGGCTGCGTGGGGGCAGCAGGTGCGGCCATGGTGGCCCGGCCCGGCTCATCGAATCCTCACACAGGATTCAACGTTTCGTGAAGTGCAGTGCCGCATTCCTCAGCGGCAAGTGGGTCGGCCGCTTCGGGGCCCTGACGCTCGCGTCAAGGCTTGAACGGAGACACCTGCAGCGCCCTCACCGAGCCAGGACTTTCCAGTCACAAAAAAAGCCGCCACCCGAAGGCAGCGGCTTTTGCGTTCCACTTCGGAAGCACGCGCTCAGACGTGATCGGTACTGCTGGTCTCGTCGCGCTTCTCGCGCGGCGGCAGCGCCTGCTCGCCATGCACCAGGAACCACACGTTCTCGGCGATGTTGGTGGCATGGTCGCCCACGCGCTCCAGGTTCTTGGCCATGAACAGCAGGTGGGTGCACGGGGTGATGTTGCGCGGGTCTTCCATCATGTACGTCAGCAGCTCGCGGAACAGCGCGGTGTACTGCGCGTCCAGGCGGGCGTCATCGTCGCGCAGTTCCAGCGCCGCGGCGGCGTCGTTGTCGCGGTAGGCCTCGATCGCGCGGCGCACCTGCTGTGCGGCCAGTCGGCCCAGGGCGCGCAGCCCCTGGATCTGCGGCAGCGGTGGCACCTTGCTCAGGGCGATCGAGCGCTTGGCCACGTTGGCGGCGTAATCGCCGATGCGTTCGATGTCGGCCGGAATGCGCAGGCCGGCCAGGATCTCGCGCAGGTCGCGTGCCATCGGCCCGCGCAGCGCCAGGCGCATCACGTCGTGGCTGATGTGCTGCTCAAGCTGGTCGATGGCTTCATCGTTGGCGATGATGCGCTGGGCGGCGTTCTCGTCGCGCTTCTCGATGACGTCCATGGACGCCTCCAGCTGCGCGACGGCCATCTCGCCCATGCGCACGATCTCGGCCACCAGGCGCTGCTGCTCTTCGTCGTAGCTCTTGACGATGTGGTCGTTGGGAAGATTCATGGTCTGCAATCCGGGTAGAGCCAGGCCGTGCCTGGCTGGGACATTTGGTGAGGGAACAGCACCGATCAACCGAAACGACCGGTGATGTAATCCTCGGTCTGCTGCTTGTTGGGCTGCGAGAAGATCACTTCGGTGCGGTCGTGCTCGATCAGGTCGCCCAGGTACATGAAGGCGGTGTAATCGGACACGCGCGCGGCCTGCTGCATGTTGTGGGTCACGATCACGATCGTGTAATCGTGCTTGAGCTCTTCGACCAGCTGCTCGATGCGGCTGGTGGAGATCGGGTCCAGCGCGGAGGTCGGCTCGTCGAGCAGCAGCACGTCCGGGCGCAGGGCCACGGCGCGGGCGATGCACAGACGCTGCTGCTGGCCACCGGACAGGCCCAGCGCGCTCTGGTTGAGCTTGTCCTTCACCTCGTCCCACAGTGCGCCCTGGCGCAGGGCCTGCTCGACGCGATCGGTCATCTCCGACTTGGAAAGCTTCTCGTGGTGGCGGATGCCGTAGGCCACGTTCTCGAAGATGGTCATCGGGAACGGCACCGGCTTCTGGAACACCATGCCGACCTTGCTGCGGAGGCGGTTCATCGGGTACTTCGGCGAGAGGATGTTCTCCCCGTCCAGCATCACTTCACCCCGCGCTTCCAGCTTGGGGTACAGCGCGTAGATGCGGTTGAAGATGCGCAGCAGGGTGGACTTGCCGCAGCCGGAGGGACCGATCAGCGCGGTGACGCGCTTTTCCGGAATCTCCAGGTCGATGCCCTTCAGCGCATGGAACTTGTCGTAGTAGAAATCCAGCCCGCGTGCGGCCAGCTTGATCGGCGCCGGGGTGTGCAGGCTTTCATGCGAAGCCGGGACCACGATGCGCTGCATCGGCACGGCGTTGGAGAGATCGTTCATGGCGATGTCCGTGGAAAGGTCAGTCATGGGAGATACGGTTGCGCAGCAGGATGCCGCGCGCGGAAAGGCTGACCAGCAGCACGAACACGGTCAGCACCAGCGCGCCGGCCCAGGCCAGCACCTGCCAGGATTCGTAGGGGCTGCCGGCAAACTGGTTCATCACCACCGGCACCGAGGCCATCGGCTGGAACACGTTGCTGTTCCAGTACTGGTTGCCGAAGGCGGTGAACAGCAGCGGGGCGGTTTCACCGGAGATGCGGGCCAGCGCCAGCAGGATGCCGGTCACGATGCCGGCGGCGGCGCTGCGGTACAGCACCTGCACCGTCACCTTCCACTGCGGGATGCCCAGCGACAGCGCCGCTTCGCGCATCTGCGAAGGCACCAGGCGCAGCATTTCATCCGTGGTCCGTACCACCACCGGCAGCACGATGAAGGCCAGCGAGAGCGCACCGGCGAAGGCCGAGAACTGGCCACCGGTCTGCATCACGTACAGGGTGTAGACGAACAGGCCCAGCACGATCGACGGCGCCGAGAGCAGGATGTCGTTGACGAAGCGGACCACCGTGCCGGTCTTGCGGAAGTTGCCGTACTCGGCCAGCC
>DMZT01000441.1:0-795 GCA_003484865.1 Stenotrophomonas sp. | reverse complement strand
TCGGCCAGCCAGGTGCCGGCCAGCACGCCGAGCGGCGTGCCGATGGCGATGGCCAGGCCGCACATCACCGCGCTGCCGAAGAAGGCATTGGCCAGGCCGCCTTCCTGCATCGGCGGTGGGGTCATCTTGGTGAACAGATCCAGGTTGATGCCGGCCAGGCCCTTGGAGGCCAGCGTCCACAGGATCCAGCCGAGGAAGAACAGGCCGAACAGTGCGGTCAGGCAGGACATCAGCAGCGCGACCACGTTGACGATGCGGCGGCGCAGGTACAGCGGTTGGGCGTTGGCGGTGGACATCAGTTGCCCTCCTTGCGGGCCAGGCGCATCAGCATCAGGCGGGCGATCGCCAGCACCACGAAGGTCACCAGGAACAGCACGAAGCCGAGCAGCAGCAGTGCCGAACGGTAGGTCTCGGTGGCTTCGCCGAAATCGTTGGCGATCAGCGCGGCGATGGTGGTGCCCGGTTCAAGCAGCGACGGCGACAGGCGCACGCTGTTGCCGATCACGAAGGCCACCGCCATGGTTTCACCCAGGGCACGGCCGAGGCCGAGGAAGATGCCGCCGATCACCGCCGAGCGGGTGTAGGGCAGCACGATGTCCCAGCTCACTTCCCACTTGGTGGACCCCAGCGCATAGGCCGATTCCTTCAGGCGGGTCGGCACGGTCAGGAACACTTCGCGCATCACCGAGGAGATGAAGGGGATCACCATGATCGCCAGCACGAAGCCGGCGGTGAGCACGCCGATGCCCAGCGGCGGACCCTGGAACAGCGGGCCGATGATCGGCAGCGTGCCCA
>DMZT01000440.1 GCA_003484865.1 Stenotrophomonas sp. | reverse complement strand
TAGGGGATGATGACCGTGGTGATGCCGCCACGCAGCGCCGCCAGCAGCTTCTCCTTGAGGCCGCCGATGGCCGTGACGCGGCCTCGCAGGGTGATCTCACCGGTCATCGCCACTTCGGCCCGGATCGGCACCTTGGTCAGCGTGGACACCAGCGAGGTCACCATGGCGATACCCGCGCTGGGGCCATCCTTCGGGGTGGCGCCATCGGGCACATGGACGTGCACGTCGTGCTTCTGCAGGAACTCGTTGTCGATGCCCAGCCGCTCGGCGCGCGAACGCACCACCGACAGCGCCGCCGAGGCCGATTCCTTCATCACGTTGCCCAGCTGGCCGGTCAGGATCAGCTGGCCCTTGCCCGGCACCAGGGTGGATTCGATCTGCAGCAGATCGCCGCCCACTTCGGTCCAGGCCAGGCCGGTGACCAGGCCCACTTCGTTCTGCTCTTCGGCACGGCCGAAATCGACGCGACGCACGCCCAGGTACTTGTCCAGGTTCTTGCCGTTGACCACCACCAGCGCCTTCTTCTTCGCGCTGGTCTTCTTGCCGGCCTTGGCCGGCTTGGCAGGCTTTGCCGGTGCCACCGGACCGGCGAGCGCGATCTCCTTGACCACCTTGCGGCAGATCTTGGCGACTTCGCGCTCGAGGTTGCGCACGCCGGATTCGCGCGTGTAATAGCGCACGATGTCCTGGATCGCGTCGGCCTCGATCTCCAGCTCTTCCGGCTTCAGGCCGTTGGCCTTGATCTGCTTGGGCACCAGGTAGCGCATGGCGATGTTGAGCTTCTCATCCTCGGTGTAGCCGGGGATGCGGATCACTTCCATGCGGTCCAGCAGCGGGCCGGGGATGTTGAGCGAGTTGGAGGTCGCCACGAACATCACTTCGGACAGGTCCAGATCCACTTCCAGGTAGTGATCGTTGAACGCGTTGTTCTGCTCCGGATCGAGCACTTCCAGCAGCGCCGAGGACGGATCGCCACGGAAGTCCATCGACATCTTGTCGATCTCATCGAGCACGAACAGCGGGTTCTTGCTGCCCACCTTGTTGAGGTTCTGCACGATGCGGCCCGGCATGGAGCCGACGTAGGTGCGGCGATGGCCACGGATCTCGGCCTCGTCGCGCACGCCGCCCAGGCTCATGCGCACGAACTTGCGGTTGGTCGCCTTGGCGATGGACTGGCCCAGCGAGGTCTTACCCACGCCGGGCGGGCCGACCAGGCACAGGATCGGGCCCTTCATCTGCTTCACGCGCGACTGCACGGCCAGGTATTCCAGGATGCGGTCCTTGACCTTGTCCAGGCCGAAGTGATCGGCATCCAGCGTGTCCTGCGCGGCCTTGAGGTCCTTGCGGACCTTGCTGCGCTTCTTCCAGGGCACGCCCAGCAGCCAATCCAGGTAGTTGCGCACCACGGCGGCTTCGGCCGACATCGGCGACATCTGCTTGAGCTTGTTGAGCTCGGCCTTGGCCTTGGTCTCCACCGGCTTGGGCATGCCCGCCTCGGCGATCTTGCGGGCCAGCTCGTCCATCTCGCCGGGCGCGTCATCCAGGTCACCCAGTTCTTTCTGGATGGCCTTCATCTGCTCGTTGAGGTAGTACTCGCGCTGGCTCTTTTCCATCTGCGACTTCACGCGGCCGCGGATGCGCTTTTCCATCTGCTGTACGTCGATCTCGCCATCGACTAGGCCGACCAGCATTTCCAGGCGGTCGCCGATCTGCAGCGTTTCCAGCAGGCGCTGCTTGTCGGCCAGGCGCACGCTGATATGCGCGGCGATGGTGTCGGCCAGGCGCGCGGGCTCATCGATGCCGGCCAGGGTCTGCAGCAGCTCCGGCGGCAGCTTGCGGTTGGTCTTGACGTACTGCTCGAACAGCGACATCAGCGAGCGGGCGATCGCCTCGATCTCGCGCGGCTCGCGCGATTCGTCCGATTCGATTTCCATGCCCACGCCGTGCAGCGAGCCATCGCGCTCGGTCACGTCGGTGACGTTGACCCGCGACAGGCCTTCGACCAGCACCTTGATGGTGCCATCGGGCAGCTTCAGCAGCTGCAGGACCTGGGCGAGCGTGCCGACCTGGTACAGATCGGCGGCGGACGGATCATCCGTCTCGGCGGACTTCTGCGCGAGCAGCAGGATGCGCTTGTCCGCTTCCATCGCCTGCTCCAGCGCATGCATGGACTTGTCACGGCCGACGAACAGCGGAATGACCATGTGCGGGAACACCACCACGTCACGCAGCGGCAGTACCGGCAGGTCGAGAGTCTCAGTTGGGGAACGGGCCATGTGGGCTCCAGTGGAACAGTGGGGATGGCCTCCGGGCGCCTCGCCCGGATACAAAAAAAGCCGATGGCCTCGTTATGGGGCCATCGGCTTCTAGATGCAAGCTGTTCTGAAAAAATTCTTTCAATTCAATTACTTGAACTGATTATTCAGCACCAGCCGCCTTCTGTTCAGGCGCCGGTGGCGTCTGGTAGATCAGGTACGGTTCGGACTTGTGTTCGATCACCGATTCGTCCACTACCACCTTGCTGACGTTCTCTGCCGAGGGCAGGTCATACATGGTGTCCAGCAGGACCGATTCGACGATGGTACGCAGGCCACGGGCACCGGTCTTGCGCTTGAGCGCCTTGCGGGCGATCGCGGCCAGGGCGTCGGGGCGGAACTCCAGCTCGACGTGTTCCATCTCGAACAGCTTCTTGAACTGCTTGGTGATGGCGTTCTTCGGCTCGGTGAGGATGCGCACCAGGGCAGCCTCGTCCAGCTCTTCCAGGGTTGCCACGACCGGCAGGCGGCCGACGAACTCCGGAATCAGGCCGAACTTGATCAGATCTTCCGGCTCGACTTCCGCCAGGATCTTGCCCACTTCCTGCTTGCGCTCGGAACTCTTCACCTTGGCACCGAACCCGATGCCGCCCGAATCGTTCGAACGCTGCTGGATCACCTTGTCCAGGCCGGCAAACGCGCCGCCACAGATGAACAGGATGTTCTTGGTGTCCACCTGCAGGAATTCCTGCTGCGGGTGCTTGCGACCGCCCTGCGGCGGCACGCTGGCCACGGTGCCTTCGATCAGCTTCAGCAGGGCCTGCTGGACGCCTTCGCCGGACACATCGCGGGTGATCGACGGGTTCTCGCTCTTGCGCGAGATCTTGTCGATTTCATCGATGTAGACGATGCCCTGCTGTGCCTTCTCGACGTCGTAGTCGCACTTCTGCAGCAGCTTCTGGATGATGTTCTCCACGTCCTCGCCCACGTAACCGGCTTCGGTCAGCGTGGTGGCGTCGGCCATGGTGAACGGCACATTGAGCAGGCGGGCCAGGGTTTCGGCCAGCAGCGTCTTGCCCGAACCGGTCGGACCGACCAGCAGGATGTTCGACTTCGCCAGTTCGACTTCGTCGTTCTTCTGGCGGCTCTCGATGCGCTTGTAGTGGTTGTATACGGCCACGGCCAGGGTCCGCTTGGCGCGGTTCTGCCCGATCACGTACTGGTCCAGGACCTCGAGGATCTCGCGCGGCTTGGGCAGCGAACTGCGGGCCGACTGCGCCTTCTCCTCCAGCTCCTCACGGATGATGTCGTTGCACAGCTCGACGCATTCATCGCAGATGAACACGCTCGGACCCGCAATCAGCTTGCGCACCTCATGCTGGCTCTTTCCACAGAAAGAGCAGTAGAGGATCTTGCCGGTGTCCGTGGAACGACCTTGGCGGTCTTCGCTCATGCTTCGCTTACCCAGTTACCCCACCCGACTGAACGGGGGTTCGATTCGAGAATAGCACAGGGTCAGGAGGACGCCAGTCCCGCCTGACCCGGTGGAAACAAGCCGGTTTCCCGGCCTGGCACAACCTTACGCCGGCTGGATCGACTCTTCCGGACGACGCTCCAGGACCTGATCGACCAGACCGTAGGCCACTGCATCGGCCGCGCTCTTGAAGTTGTCGCGCTCGGTATCCCGGGCGATGGTCTCCAGCGACTGGCCGGTGTGCTTGGCCAGCACTTCGTTCAGGCGCGAACGCAGGGTCAGGATTTCACGGGCATGGATATCGATATCCGTGGCCTGGCCCTGGAAGCCGCCCAGCGGCTGGTGGATCATCACCCGCGAGTTCGGCAGCGCATACCGCTTGCCGGCCGCGCCGGATGCCAGCAGCAGGGCGCCCATCGAGGCGGCCTGGCCGACACAGATGGTGCTCACGTCCGGCTTGATGTACTGCATGGTGTCGTAGATCGCCATGCCGGCGGTGACTACGCCACCGGGCGAGTTGATGTAGATGCTGATGTCCTTTTCCGGGTTGTCCGCTTCCAGGAACAGCAGCTGCGCCACCACCACGTTGGCCATGTGATCGTCGATCGGGCCCACGAGGAAGATCAGACGCTCTTTCAACAAGCGCGAATAGATGTCATAGGCGCGCTCGCCGCGGCTGGTCTGTTCGACCACCATCGGAACCATGTTCAGGGCTGTGGTTCGGTTGTCCATTAGTGAGGCACCTATTTTGGGGGGAACGACCCCGCGCCGGGGCGCGGGGCGTAAAACGCGGGCCGCTTACTGGCGGATCGCGTCCTGGAACGACAGCTTCTCTTCGGTGTGCTGGGCGCGCTCGGCGATCCAGTCGATCACCTGCTCTTCCATCACACGATTCTGCAGCCCACTCATCAGCTGGGGGTCGTTGCGGTACATCTCAATGACCTGTTCCGGCTCTTCATAGGTCGACGCGATCAGGCGCATGGTTTCATTCAGGCGCTTCGGGTCCAGGCGCAGGTCGTTCTTGCGGGCCACTTCGCCGACCAGCAGGCCGACCAGCACGCGCTTGGCGGCCGCTTCCTTGAAGCCTTCATGGGCATCGGCCGGGACGTCGCCCGGGTTGCGGCCGCTGCGGCGGATCTGCTCGAGCTGCTGATCCAGCATGGCGCGGGCTTCGTTCTCGACCAGGCGCGGCGGCATTTCCACCGAGGCATAGGCGGCGATCAGCTGCTCGCCGACTTCGCGGCGCAGGCGGTTCATCAGGGCACCCTTGAGCTCACGCTCCAGGTTGGCGCGGATGTCCTTGCGGAACTGCTCCACGTCGCCACCCTTCACGCCGAAGCTCTTGATGAACTCGGCATCCACCTCCGGCAGCACCGGCGCGGACACGTCCACCGCCTTGACGGTGACCTTGACCTGCTTGCCAGCCAGCGCGGGCACGCGCCAATCGGCCGGGAACTCGACGTCCAGGGTCTTTTCTTCACCGGCGGTCAGACCGACCAGGCCCTGTTCGATCTGCTCGAACATCATGCCCTGGCCCACGATCACGCTGCCCTTCTCGGTGCCTTCGGCCGGCAGGCGCTCATCGCCGGCCTGCGACCAGGTTTCCAGGGCGACCAGATCGCCGTCCTGGGCGCCACGGGTGACCGGGCTCCAGCTGCGGCGCTGTTCGCGCAGGTTGGTGATCATCTGGTCGATGTCGGCGTCGTTGATCTCGGCGGTGTGGCGGACCACGGTCAGCTTGCTGACGTCCACGTCGCCGAAGTCCGGCACCAGCTCGACGGTGGCCACGAAGGACAGCTCGCCCTCGCCCTTGTCGATGCGCGGGGTGCCGGCGATGCGCAGCTCGTGCTCGCGCAGGGCGGCATCGAAGGTCTCACGCAGCAGGCCGTCGACGGCTTCGCTGCGGACCTGCTGGCCGAAACGCTGCTCGATCACCTTGGCCGGCACCTTGCCCGGACGGAAGCCCTTGATGCGCGTGGTGCGGGCGATTTCGCCCAGACGGCCGCTGATGTGCGTCTGCAGACGGTCTTCCGGCAGCGAGAAGGTCAGGCGGCGTTCCAGATTGCCAGTGGATTCGATCGAAGCTTGCATGTTGACTCCTGCCACCGGCGGCATGGGCCCCGGCACGATGTGATGGATGAAACGGGTTTTGGACGCGGGGTCGTGGACGCGCATGCCCGCCGCAGCCCTGTAGTTTCGCCGATAAACGCCAGCGCCGCCAGCGCGGGCCGAGAACGACCGGGGGCCGCCAGGGGCCCAGCATGTGGCCGTCTCCCCGATCCGGGACGTGCCCATGGTCATGGTGCCGGCGAAAACGCCCTGCACTGGTGCGAAAGGGGGGACTCGAACCCCCACGCCTTGCGGCACTGGAACCTAAATCCAGGGCGTCTACCAATTCCGCCACTTTCGCGAGCCTGCAAGCTCAGGCGCACATTGTTGCAGGCGGGGCCGGAAAGCGGAAGGTCGTCATGTCGCTTAATGGGGTGAAGCGCGTGACCCACCCCGCCGATCAGCGGCTATCGCGCAGGCAGCGTCACGTCGGGACGCAATGGCGCTTCCGCCATGTCTTGCCGATCTTCGCCCTGGGGAGCGCCCTGCATGGAGACACGCGCAAGTGGCTTGGCCCGCTGGACATCGCCGGGAGGAAGATTGTTGCGGAATACGGTCGTGGCATAACCGGCCAGGACCGGGTCGAGCGATGCGTGGGCGGGCGTTTCGGCCGCCGTGGCGGCCGTGGCTGCGGCCGCGCAGGCGGTCAACGCCACGGCGGCAAGGATCCGGAGAGTCATGATGTGCGTACCTCGATGGGCGCCTTGGGCGCGGTCCATCGAGTGGAACCTGATTGCCGGTTGCGATCCGTGCGCTGTCGCGCAGCTTGGAAACGCAGGGTGTCGCGTTCGACCCCGGTTTCAGGAGGCTTTCAGATACGCACCCCGGAAAAGAAAAAAGCCGCCTGGCGGACCAGGCGGCTTCTGTCTTGGTGGGCTGTCAAGGATTCGAACCTTGGACCTATTGATTAAGAGTCAACTGCTCTACCAACTGAGCTAACAGCCCGAAAATCGGGAGGCGAATTATGCAGGGTTTTCTGCACGCGACGCAAGCGTTTTGTTTGAACGGACGGCCAATGCCGGCAGTAGACCGCCAACGCGCCAGCTGTTCAACGTCATGTCGCGAACAAGAAAAAAGCCACCGGGCGGACCCGATGGCTTCTGTCTTGGTGGGCTGTCAAGGATTCGAACCTTGGACCTATTGATTAAGAGTCAACTGCTCTACCAACTGAGCTAACAGCCCTGAAAAACTCAGGCGCACATTGTAGCGTGTGTGCTGCCTTTTGCAACCCTGATTCACTTTCGATGAACCAGTTTGAATCAGTGGGGTGGCTGAGGGGACTCGAACCCCCGACCACCGGAATCACAATCCGGAACTCTAACCAACTGAGCTACAGCCACCACTGAAAACTTTGCTTCCTACCGCTTGCACCGAATGGCGCGCCCGACAGGAATCGAACCTGTAACCGCCGGCTTAGAAGGCCGGTGCTCTATCCAGTTGAGCTACGGGCGCTCGATCCGGATTGTCGCATTCCAATCCCGATTTGAGCAGCGGGCTTGGTCGGGGTAGAGGGATTCGAACCCCCGACATCCTGCTCCCAAAGCAGGCGCGCTACCAGACTGCGCTATACCCCGGCGGTTTGTTTCCCTCCGGGGTTCCCCCCGAAAGAGCCGCCTATTGTGGGAATCGGTGTGGCATCTGTCAACGGTTTTCACACATCAATTCACATGTCGTCGTGACCGAGGGCCGCTTCCGCTATGCTCGGGTCAGCGGCCGGATGGCCGAACCCCTACCCCATCAAGGAGATTGGCAATGCGCAGCGGCAATCCCGCACTTTCCGAGTCGACCTTCCTCGACCTGGCCAGCGGCTCGGTCGTGGCCCGCCCCGACCAGGCGATGACCATCAACGGCACCGTCAACAAGACCGGCGTCCTGTTGCTGCTCACCGTGCTGACGGCCGCCTTCGCGTGGAGCCAGTCAGTCGATGCGAATGGCCTGCCCACCTCCAGCGCCATGCTGTACACCCTGGTTGGCGCGATCGGCGGCCTGGTGCTGGCCCTGGTGACCGTGTTCAAGAAGGAATGGTCGCCGGTCACCGCACCGATGTATGCACTCGTCGAAGGCCTGTTCCTCGGTGCGATCTCGGCGATGTTCAATGCCAAGTTCCCCGGCATCGTGATGCAGGCGGTGATGCTGACCTTCGGCACGATGTTCGTGATGCTGGCGGTCTACCGCAGCGGCCTGATCAAGGTCACCGAGAACTTCAAGCTGGGCGTGGTGGCGGCAACCGGCGGCATCGCGCTGCTGTACCTGGCCTCGTTTGTGCTCAGCTTCTTCAACATCAACGTGCCGATGATCCACGAAGGCGGCTGGATGGGCATCGCCTTCAGCCTGTTCGTGGTGGTGGTGGCCGCGTTGAACCTGGTGCTGGATTTCGACTTCATCGAAACCGGCGCCGAGGCACGCGCACCGAAGTACATGGAGTGGTACGGCGCGTTCGGCCTGATGGTCACGCTGGTGTGGCTGTACGTGGAATTCCTGCGCCTGCTGTCCAAGATCCAGCAGCGCTGAGCCACACGCTCACTGCACGATGAAAGAGGCGCCGCAAGGCGCCTTTTTCATGTCTCGGGGATCACCGGCGGCAGTTGCTGGAGGGCTGCGTAGTGCCGGGCCATGAATCCGGCCAGCGCGCGCACCTTCGGGGCCAGCTGGCGGGCATGCGGATACACCGCGTAATAGTGCCGGCGGCCGGCATGGTGCTGCGGCAGCACGCGCACCAGTCGCCCGTGCAGCAGATCATCCTGAACGGTCAGGCGGGTGAACGCGGCAATGCCCTGCCCGGCCAACACGGCGGCATGCAGCGCGGGGATCGCATCCACGCGCAGCCGCCCCTGCGGGATGACCTCCACCTGCGTACCGCGCGCGGAGGTCAACGTCCATGCCGACAGCGCGCGCGCGCCGGCGAAGCCGATCAGCGCATGCCGGTCCAGATCCGACGGATGGCGTGGCAGTCCCCATTGCGCGATGTAGCGTGGCGATGCCACCAATACCATGTCGGTAACGGCCAGTTCGCGCGCCACCAAGGTGCTGTCGGCCAGCGGCCCGGCGATGCGCAGGGCCATGTCGAAACCGCCACCGATCAGGTCCACCAGGCGATCATCGCAGGACAGATCCAGCGCGATGCCGGGGTATTGCGCCAGGAATGCAGGCAGCCATTGCGAGAGCTCCAGGGTGCCGATCACCAGCGGTGCACTGACCCGCAACAGCCCACTGGGTGCATCGTGATCGGCCTGCAGGCGTTGCTCGGCAACCTCCAGGCGGTCCAGGATGTCCACACAGTCCTGGTAATAGGCCCGCCCGGCTTCGGTCAGCGTCAGCCGGCGGCTGTTGCGATCCAGCAGGCGTGAACCCAGGTGGGCTTCCAGCTGGCGCAGTTGCCGCGACATCGACGAATGGGTGGTGTCCATGCGCTCGGCGGC
Source organism: Stenotrophomonas sp. (assembly GCA_003484865.1). GTDB lineage: Bacteria > Pseudomonadota > Gammaproteobacteria > Xanthomonadales > Xanthomonadaceae > Stenotrophomonas. Next base: position 775 of record DMZT01000440.1, on the reverse strand, counting down.
GGCGGTGAAACTGCCGGCATCGACGATGCTGCGGAACGCCTTCATGGCGGAAAACTGGTCCATCACGCTCCCGTGCAACGGCCGGCACCTGTGGCGATGCCGGCAGCATAACAAGGCCCGCGCGGCTCACCGGACCGGCAGCGCCAGGATCTGATCGGTCCCCAGCACGGTGCCGTAAGTGTCTTCGATGCTGGCCAGCGCGGCGGCGTGCAGGCTGGCATGCCCGACCCGGCCGCCGTCACGCAGGTCCAGGTCACGGCTGGCGGTGGCATCGGAGGACACGATCACGTTCAGGCCCTTCGGCGCGGCATCGCGTGCAGCACCGGCGACGCAGGCGTGGGTCTGCAGCCCGGCGAGGATCAGCGTGTCGATTCCAGCCTCCTTGAGTGCCTGCTCCAGCACCGGGCCGGAGGCACCGGCGAACACGCTGACGTTGTCTTTGGCGATCACCCGCTCGCCCTTGCGCGGCTGCATCTGCGGGTGGAACTGGACCGTGCGGCCGCCCTCGGCGAACAGCGGCGCCCCGGCCGGCAGAACGTGCTGGACGTGAATGACCGGGATCTCGTGGGCATCGGCGAAGTCCACCAGACGGCGGGTCTGGGCCAGGGCGGCATCGCCATCAGGGATGGGCATGCGGCCGCCGGCGAAGTACTCATTCTGGACGTCGATCACCAGCAACGCGGTCTTGCCGGCCGGCAATGCCCTCGCGTCCTGCGCGCCCGCCATGTGGCGGATCGTCGGGTGGGCCGGCTCGGCGGCGGGCGGGGCGGACGCG
>DMZT01000169.1 GCA_003484865.1 Stenotrophomonas sp. | reverse complement strand
CGCGGCGCACGGGAGGCCGCGGGCGGTGGAGGGCGTCGCCGTACCGGCAAGGCCACCACGTTGTCGTCGGCGGGCGGTGGCCCGGCGGCGATCAGTGCGTCCAGATCCACTGCCATGTCACGCAGCGCATCGCCGAGTTCGGTGGCGACGCGGCTGACCGTGATGTACTCGCGCAGGTGCGCCGGTGAGGTCACCAGCCACGTCATGAACTGGCGTTGTTGTTCGGCGGTCAGCCCGCCCTGGCGCTGCAGCGCATGCCAGTGCGCGGCCTCGCTGGCGAGGGAAGGACGCGGTGCGGGAAACTCGCTCACCACGCCTCCGCGTGGCCGGCCAGTGCACGGCGGCACACGGAAAGTCCGCGTACCACGTGCTTCTTGACCATGTGCGAGGACACGCCCAGCCGCTCGGCGATTTCCTTGTAACTGAGGCCGTCACGGTACTGCATCACCAGCACCGCGCGGGTGTGCTCGGGCAAGGTGCCCAGCAGGGCCTGCAGCTGCACGCGGCGCTGCTCGCGCTCGGCGGCATCCTCCACGGTTTCTTCGCCGCTCAGCAGCGTGGTGAGGTGTTCAAGATCGTCGATGGGCAGCATCGACCAGCGCCGCCGTGCGGCCTGCTCGCGTGCGAGATTCTGCGCGACGGTAAACAGGTAGGCCTCGGGATTGGCGATTGCCTCGCCTTGATCCTCATGTGCGCGCAGCAAGCGCAGATAGGTCTCCTGCACCATGTCCTCGGCATCCTGGCGCGCGCCGCGGCGGGTGAAGAATCCCCGCAGCACCGGCCCCTGCTCCAGAAACATGCGCGCCAAACGCCGTTTTGCGTGTTCGGCCACGATCCCACCTCGCCCCCAGGTGCGGCGAAGGTACGTGGCCCGCATGACGATTCGATGACGCAGGCGACACGGTACCGCCGCGCGGCGATACCGTGGACACGCGCCTCAGGTGGTACGAACGTCGATCAGGTCAATCAGAACGTGTGTTCCGGGCCGGGGAAGGTGCCTGCCCCAACCTCTTCCGCGAACTCACGCGCGGCCTTCTGCAACACGCCATGCATATCCGCGTACTGCTTTACGAAGCGCGGCAGCTTGCCGGTGCGCAGCCCGGCCATGTCCTGCCAGACCAGCACCTGTGCATCGCAATCGCTGCCGGCCCCGATGCCTACCGTCGGAATCTTCAGCGCGGCGGTGATCTGTGCGGCGACCGCGCCGGGCACCATCTCCATCAGCACCGCGAACGCACCTGCGGCTTCCAGCGCGCGCGCTTCCTCGATCAGCCGTGCGCCATCCTCGCCCCGCCCTTGCACACGGAAACCACCGAGCTGGTGCTCCGATTGCGGGGTGAAGCCGATGTGCGCCATCACCGGGATGCCGCAGCTGACCAGCTTGCGGACCTGCGGCACCATCTCGATGCCGCCCTCCAGCTTGACCGCATGGGCGCCGCCTTCCTTCATGAAGCGCACCGCCGTGTGGAAGCACTGCTCCGGCGAGGCCTGATAGGAACCGAACGGCAGATCGGCGATCACCAGCGGTCGCCGCGTGCAGCGGCTCACCGCGCGCACCAGCGGCATCAGCTCATCAACCGTGACCGGCAGCAGCGAGTCGTTGCCGAACACGTTGTTGGAGGCCGAATCGCCGATCAGCAGCACCGGAATGCCGGCGTCTTCGAAGATCGCCGCGGTGTACATGTCGTAGGCGGTGAGCATGGCCCACTTCTCGCCACGTTCCTTCATCTGCTGCAGATGCGGAATGCGCACGCGCGGTGCCGGGACCGGGGCGCTGCCCGGCGTCGCGTAGGGATGGAGCTGTTCGGTCATGCCAAGGATCCTCGTGGGGACAACGTGGGGGTCAGAGTGTGCCGGTTCCGCTCAGCAACAGCACGGCGATCAGGATCATCGCGGCACCCGAGATGCGGCCAACAACGCGTGATGCACGCGGGCGGCTGCGCAGCACGGCACCGGCGCCGTACCCGACCGCCAGGTAGACCGCCGCGCAGCTGACCAGATGGACCATGCCCAGCGCGATGATCTGTACCGGCATTGCCCATGCGGCGCTGGCGGAAATGAACTGGGGCAGCAGCGCCAGGAACAGCAGCAACACCTTCGGATTGAGCCCGCTCACGCAGGCGCCCTTGAGCGCCCAGTGGCGCCAGCCCGCCACTGCCTCCGCATCGTCGGTGGTGGCCACCGGCGGATGGCGCAGCAGCCCGATGCCCAGCCACAGCAGATACAGCGCACCCAACACGGTCAGTACGTGCAGCGCGACCGGTGCGCGCACAAACATCGCACCGACGCCGGCGGCCACCAGCCCGATCGCCAGCAGGTGGCCAGACAACAACCCGGCTACTGCCGGCACCACTGCCCGCCCGCGCAGGCCGGCGGCGATCAGGTGCGCCCAATCCGCACCGGGAGTGAGCACAAAGAGGATCGAGACCGCCCAGAAGGCGGCAATGACGCTGGGGTGCATGGGTCCAGGGGCGGTCTTGCCGCGATCTACGTGCCAGACAGGAGAATATTCCCGCTCCTCTGGAATGTGCTTCCAAATACTTGCCCCATACGGCGCTGCAGGAGGAAACTCTTGCGCATGGACATCACTGACCAGCGAATTCTTGCCGAGCTGCAGAAAGACGGCCGCCTCACCGTGACCGAACTGGCCGAGCGCATCGGCCTGAGCGTCTCGCCCTGCCACCGCCGCGTGCGTGCGCTGGAGCAGTCCGGCGCGATCCGCGGCTACCGCGCCGAGCTGGATCCCGCCGCCTTGGGCCTGAAGTTCTCGGCGCTGGTGTTCATCACCCTGCGCGACGGCGACCGCCACGCGGTGGACGCCTTCGAGCATGCCGTCGCCGACGTGCCCCAGGTGCTGCAGGCGCAGCGCCTGTTCGGCGATCCGGACTACCTGCTGCACGTCATCACCCGCGACCTGGCCGCGTTCCGGCAGCTCTACGACGAACACCTCTCTGCCCTGCCCGGTGTGCAGCGGCTCACATCGACCCTGGTGATGAAAGATGTGGTGATCGACCGGCCGCTGCCGTTGCACGGGCATTGACGCAACGGCGTCATACCTTCCGACCGCGGCCTGCATCCAACGGTGAGTGACCTGCCGGAAGAGATGTGCGACCGACGTACTACGCACCGGCGGCAACCGGACAACCGGACAACCGGACAACGCCAAGGTGATCGCCACGTTGATCGAGCGGTGGTATGACGGGCAACCCACAGCAGCCCAAAAAGAAAAAAGGCCTGCGCATCGCTGCACAAGCCTTTGATCGAATCACCAACATTGGTCGGGACGGCCGGATTTGAACCGACGACCCTCTGCCCCCCAGGCAGATGCGCTACCAGGCTGCGCTACGCCCCGATGATGCTGGCAATGTCCCCGCCTCTCAGCGGGCCGACGAGTATAACGGGTTTGCGTGAAAAATGGTTCAGCGGCGCAGCAATTGCAGCACTTCTTCCAGTTCCATCCGCGTCTGCTTGATGATCTGGTTGCTCAGCGCCGACTCCTCGCGCGCATCGGCACCTTCCAGGCGCAGGCGCGCGCCGCCGATCGTGTAGCCCTGCTCGTACAGCAGGCCGCGGATCTGGCGGACCATCAGCACATCGTGGCGCTGGTAGTAGCGGCGGTTGCCGCGGCGCTTGGCCGGCTCGAGACTGGGGAACTCGGTTTCCCAGTAACGCAGCACGTGCGGCTTGACGTCGCACAGTTCGCTGACCTCACCGATGGTGAAGTAGCGCTTGGCCGGTATCGGCGGAAGTTCTCGGTTACTGCCCGGATCCAGCATATGCCTCTACCCTTTCCTTGAGCTTCTGGCCCGGACGGAAGGTGACCACCGTACGGGCGGAAATCGGAATTTCCTCACCGGTCTTGGGGTTGCGACCCGGGCGCTGGTTCTTGCGCCGCAGGTCGAAATTCCCGAAGCCGGACAGCTTCACCTGACGTCCCTGTTCCAATGCTTCACGCAGCACATCGAAGAACGCGTCGACAAATTCCTTGGCTTCGCGCTTGTTCAGACCGACTTCGTCGAACAGCTTCTCGGCCATCTCCGCCTTGGTCAATGCCATTGCCTGCTATCCCCCATGCTTCCCGCTCAACCGCGGATCCGGGCGTGATGTTCACGCTCCATGGCAGAGACCGCCTCGGCCACCACCGCATCCACG
>DMZT01000165.1:3840-12092 GCA_003484865.1 Stenotrophomonas sp. | reverse complement strand
GGTCGTCCGGTGAGACATACAGGCCCGGCTCGATGGTGAACACCATGCCCGGCTCCAACATCCGCGAATCCCCGGCCAGCCGGTAATCGCCGACGTCGTGCACGTCCAGACCGAGCCAGTGCCCGGTCTTGTGCCGGTAGAACCGCTGGTAATGCGCTTCGGCGATGTTCTCTTCCAGCGTGCCCTTGAGCAGGCCCAGCCGCAGCAGGCCGTCGGTCAGGGTTTCCACGGCGGCCAGATGGCCGGCTTCGTACGCATTGCCCGGGCGGGCCTGGGCCAGCGCCGCCGCCTGCGCCGCACCGACCAGGTCATGCAGCGCGCGTTGCTCGGCACTGAAGCGGCCGTTGACCGGGAAGGTACGGGTGATGTCACTGGCGTAGCCGCGGTACTCGGCACCGGCATCGATCAGGACCAGATCGCCATCGTGCGAGCGCGCGTTGTTGTCGCGGTAATGCAGGATGCAGCCGTTGGCACCGGCGCCGACGATGCTGCTGTAGGCCGCACACGCATCATTGGCACGGAACACACGCTCCAGATCGGCCTGCAGTTCGTACTCGTGGATGCCCGGCCGCGCCACGTGCATCGCGGCACGGTGGGCCTGCACGCTGATGTCGGCGGCGCGCTGCATCACCGCGATTTCTGCGGTCGATTTGAACAGCCGCTGCTCGTGCAGCAGGTGGCCCAGTTCCAGGAATTCATGCGGCGGCTGCGCGCCATGCCGCACCTGCGAGCGTACCCGGTTGACCCAGCCGATCAGCTTGAGATCGAACTCGGCATCGCGACCGAAGTGGTAGTACACCCGCGAGCGCCCTTCCAGCAGGCCGGGCAGGATGTCGTCCAGATCGTCGATCGGGTAGGCGTCATCCATGCCGTACTGCGACACCGCACCTTCCTGGCCAGCGCGCGCGCCATCCCAGGCTTCGCGGTCCGCATCGCGCTCGCGGCAGAACAGGATCACCTCGCCATGGCGGCGGCCCGGGATCAGCACCAGCACGGCCTCCGGTTCCGGGAAGCCGCTCAGGTACCAGAAATCCGAGTCCTGGCGGAACGGATAATGCGTATCCAGGCTGCGCACGCGCTCGGATGCAGCCGGCAGCACCAGAATGGCGTCATCGCCGGCCATCTCCATCAACTGCTGGCGGCGGCGGGTGTATTCGGCGGCGGAGATGCCGGTCAGCTGCCGGATATCCATCTCAGTTCAAGCGCTGCCGGTGGCGCGCGGCCATGACACAGTCACCGTGCAGCAGCAGCACCGCCACGCGGATGAACTCCTCGATCTCGGCCAGCGCGTCTTCGTCGTCGTCGTTGCCGCTTTCGAAGTCTTCGCTGGAGGCCTGGGCCAGCTTGGCCAGATCGGTCAGGGCTTCATCGCCCTCTTCGGACAAGGCCGGCCGGTTCTGGCCCGAGCCCAGCCCGAAGCCGCCCAGGAACGCGCGCGCCCAGGTGAACAGCGCATCGGCCTGCGCGGCGGTATCGCTTGAATCGCTCAGCAACAGTTCGAAGGCGAAATCGCGGTCTTCCATCTGCGCCACGCTGGCATCGAGCAGGCGCGCCAGGGCGTCACCTTCGGCCGGGGTCGGCAGGTTGTCATCGGCCAGGACGCGGGCCGGCCATTCACGCACCGGCGCACCACCGGCGGACAGCCAGCCGCACAGGCCGCCGTGCAGTTCAGCGGCGCTGGCGCCCAGGCCCAGGGCCTGGCTGGCCTGGTTTACGTCGTCAACACTCGGGAGTTCGGTCATCTTGGGGCTACGGTTTGTGAGCGCCACAGTGTAGCAATCCACCTGTGTCCACCGGGTTGCCATGGCCCGCCCGAGGCCCTGCCCCGGCACCGGTGGGCCGACGGCCGGCAGGCCCCGTCATTATTCGCTTGACCGCCCCGTCCGCCCTTGCCTATGGTGCCGGACATGGAACCCGCCGACGCCATCGCCCAATTGCAGGCCTTCGCCGCCCGCGTGGAGGCGTTGCTTGAGCGCAACCAGCGTCTGGCCGACGAGAACCGCAGCCTGCGCCATCAGCAGGAACAGCTGGTGGCCGAGCGCTCCCAGCTGCTGGCCAAGAACGAGCAGGCCCGCTCCCGGGTCGAAGCGATGATCACCCGCCTCAAGTCCCTGGAGCAGCACACATGAGCCAGACCGAACCGGTCAGTGTCCGCATCCTGGATCGTGAATACACGGTGGGGGTGGGGGCCGAGGAACGCGAGAGCCTGACCGCCGCCGCCCGGCTGCTGGATGCCAAGATGCGCGAGATCCGCGGCAGCAACCGGATGGCCGCGGTCGACCGGGTCGCGGTGCTGGCCGCGCTGAACCTGGCCCACGAGCTGCAGCAGCTGCGTGATGAGCACGCCCGGCAGGCCATTGCCCTGCAGCAGACGCTGAGCGATCTCAATCGCCGCCTGGATCGGGCGTTCGACAACGCGGGTTGATCCACGCGACCGGTTCCACGCGGTGGTCGATTGCACAAGTGCATCGCATGGTCTTCATCGATCTGAATTGAAGTGCAATTCGACCGACGAACGGACTGGCCGAATCGTACAAGAGGGCTATAATCCTCGTTGCGTTCTCTGCTGTGAACGACGGCGTGTGCAAACATTCGCCTTGTCCCTTAATTACGACCACGGGTGCGCGACGGCGCCGGGAGTGCAAGTCCGCCTTGTAGCGGGAAGCCCGATGGAACCCCAGCGTACCCACTTGAACCCCGGGTTCAAGGTCGTTTCGCATGCATCGTCACGGCGGAGAATGCAATATTCCAGCAAGAGCGGCGTTCCCTTGGGACGTCGCTCTTGTTTTATCCGCTTCCCCCGCACGCTCCGGACCCAGGCATGACCGACCCGCGCTCCGCGCTGCGCCAGCAGCTGCGCCAACGCCGCCGTGATCTCCCCGCCGCCGTGCGCCTGGCCGCCGCCGAACACCTGGCCGATGGCCTGCTCGCCCTTCCTTTCGCGCCCACGCAGGGCCATGTCGCCGGCTACTGGGCGATGGATGGGGAAATCGCGCTGCACCGCTGGCAGATGCAGTTGCCCGCCGGCCTGACCTACTGCCTGCCGGTCCTGCACGAGAAGACGCTGCGCTTCGCGCCCTGGCGCCCGGGGCAGGCACTGACCACCAACCGCTTCGGCATCCCCGAACCCGATCTCGCGCTGGACGACACGCTCGCACCGGAGCAGATGGCGCTGGTCGTGGCGCCGCTGGTTGGTTTCGACGCACAGGGCCGGCGGCTGGGCATGGGAGGCGGCTGGTATGATCGCAGCTTCGCATTCCGCCACCAGCGCCCGGCGCCGCCGTGGCTGGTCGGGGTGGGCTTCTCGGTCCAGCAGGTCGATGACCTGCCGGTGCACCCCTGGGACGTCGCGGTGGATGCGATCTGCACCGACATCTCCACCCACGTCTGCGTACCGACCAACGGTCGGCACCTACCGTAATCAAAGACTCCGCATGACCGCACGAAAGCGCTACTGGCTGATGAAGTCCGAACCGGACGCTTTTTCCATCGATGATCTGCAGCGCGTGGGCCGGGAGCCCTGGAACGGCGTGCGCAACTACCAGGCACGCAACTTCATGCGCGATGGCATGAAGGTCGGCGACGGGGTGATGTTCTACCACTCCAACACCAAGGTGCCGGGGATCGTCGGGCTGGCCACGGTGGCCAGCGAGGCCTATCCGGACGACACCCAGTTCGATCCCGGATCGGACTATTACGACGCCAAGGCGACCCGCGAAGAACCGCGCTGGATGCTGGTGGACGTGGCCTTCGAACGCAAACTGCGCGACACCATTTCGCTGGATGAGATCAAGCTGCACGCCGATGCGCTGGGCGAAGGATTCCCGCTGACCGCGCGCGGCAACCGTCTCTCGATCCTCCCGGTGACCGCTGCGCAGTGGAAGCTGCTGCTGTCGCTGGAAAAGCACTGACCCCTTTCCTCCAAGAGTTGCCCGCCATGTCCGAAGCCAAGCGCCTGGCCGCTGAAAAAGCCATTGAATACGTCGAAGACGGCATGATCGTGGGGGTCGGCACCGGTTCCACCGTGGCCTACTTCATCGATGCCCTGGCCAAGATCCAGCACCGCATCAAGGGCGCCGTGTCCAGCTCGGACCAGAGCACCGCGCGCCTGAAGCAGCACGGCATCGAGGTGCTCGAGCTCAACCACACCGGCAACCTGTCGCTGTATGTGGACGGGGCCGACGAGTGCGACGGCAACAAGAACCTGATCAAGGGCGGCGGCGCCGCGCTGACCCGCGAGAAGATCATCGCCGAGGCCAGCGAGCGCTTCGTGTGCATCATCGACCCGAGCAAGCAGGTCAAGGTGCTGGGCAGGTTCCCGCTGCCGGTGGAAGTGATCCCGATGGCGCGCAGCCTGGTCGCCCGCCGCATCATGGACATGACCGGCGGCCAGCCGGCCTGGCGCGAGGGCGTGGTCACCGACAACGGCAACGTGATCCTGGACATCCACCACCTGGAGATCACCGATCCGGTCAAGCTGGAGCGCGAGCTCAACCAGCTGCCGGGCGTGGTCAGCGTCGGCCTGTTCGCGCGCCGCCCGGCCGATGTGGTGATCATCGGCGGTGAGCCGCCGATCGTGATCTGACCCCGTGGCCGGCCTGTGCGCCGGCCACCCCAACGAGGTACGCCCATGTCCCTGTTGCGCCTGCTGCCCCTGCTCCTGCTGTTCACCCTGACCGGCTGCGCCAGCACCAACGCCCGCCACTGGGTGGAGCTGGACGGCAACCGTTATCACGTTGAACTGGCCACCAATGACGACACCCGCGCCCGCGGGCTGATGTTCCGCGACCAGATGCCCGAGGACCACGGCATGCTGTTCATCCACGAACGCGAAGAACTGCAGGCGTACTGGATGAAGAACACCAAGATCGCGCTGGACATCCTGTACTTCGATGCGCAGCGCCGCCTGGTCAGCCAGCAGCGCGATGTGCCGCCGTGTTCGGCCGGCGATCGTTGCCCGCCCTACCCCAGCAGCGAACCGGCCCGCTACGTGCTGGAACTCAACGCCGGGCAGGCCGAAAAGATGGCGCTCAAGGACGGCACCGAACTCACGTTCGGCCCCGGCATCGCCGACGGCAGGTAAAAGGGCACCGATAAACGCGCCGCGCCCTTGAATCGCGGCGCGTTTGTCGCCAGTCTTGTCCCATGCAGGGGCAGATCACATTGCCGACGTGGGACTCACTGGCCGAGCTGGATGACGAGGCGCTGCCGCTGTTGCCGACGGCGTTGCTGATCGCCCGGGACGAATACCCGGATCTGGACCCCGCCGTCTACGACGCGGTCCTGCAGAGTCACGCCGACCACCTGCGCACCGAGATCGCCACGATCGACATGTGGCCGCTGAAGATCGCCGCGGTCAACCGCCACCTGTTCGACGAGCTGGGCTACAGCGGCGACCACGGCGAGTACTACGACCCACGCAACAGCTATCTGAACCAGGTCTTCGAACGCCGCCTGGGCAATCCGATTTCGCTGGCGCTGGTGCAGATGGAAGTCTCGCGCCGGCTCGGCATCCCGCTGGACGGGGTGTCCTTCCCGGGGCACTTCCTGGTGCGCCTGCCACTCAACGACGGCGTGCTGGTGATGGACCCGTTCAACGGCGGCCGCCCACTGGGCGTGGAGGAACTGCGCGAACGCGCACGCTCACACCTGGGCGGTGAAGTCCCCGACGACGACGTGCTCGCGCAGATCCTGGACCCGGCCCCGGCACGCGCGATCCTGATGCGGATGCTGCGCAACCTGCACGGCGTGTACGTGGAACGCGGCGAATGGGACCGCGCCGCGCGCAGTGCCGACCGCCTGCTGAAGCTGGCGCCCGAGCAGGACGACGCCCTGCGTGACCGCGGCATGGCCTACCTGCAGCTGGATTACGAGGCCGGCGCGCGCAGCGACCTGGGGCTGTATCTCAAGCGCAATGCCAAGGCCAGCGATGCCCAGTTCGTGCGTGAGAAGCTGGTCGGCCTCGGTGGCGTGGTGCCGCGTCTGCACTGACGGCGCCGCGACACGGCGGCTGGCTGGTGTCTCAGTCGACTTCGACCATCTCGAAATCATCCTTGGTCACGCCGCAGTCCGGGCACGTCCAGGTATCGGGAATGTCGTCCCAGCGCGTGCCCGGGGCGATGCCCTCTTCCGGCAGCCCGTCCTCTTCCCGGTACAGGAAGCCGCAGACAACGCACATCCAGGTGCGGAAGGTGGTGGCGGTTGCGTCGGTCATCGGATAATCACGGCAGGACAAGAGCTGACAGCGCTCATTGTCCCACTCCCGTTGCGCTACCGGTAGCCATTGATGAATCACGCTTCAGCCCCCACGCCGCCCCGCGGCGTCTACCTCATCACCCCCGACGAGCCCGATACCGCACGGCTGCTGGCGCGCACCGCGCCGCTGCTGGCGGCTGGGGCCACCTGGCTGCAGTACCGCAACAAGACCGCCGATGCCGCCCTGCGCCTGCAGCAGGCGACCGCGCTGCAGGCGCTGTGCGGGCAGCACGGCGTGCCATTGATCATCAATGACGACCCGGCGCTGGCCCATGCCGTGGGCGCCGCTGGCGTGCACCTGGGCGGCACCGACGGCGACATCGGCGCGGCGCGTGCCCTGTTGGGGCCCGACGCCATCATCGGCGCGTCCTGCTACGACCAGCTGGCCAATGCCGCGCGTGCCGTGGCCGAAGGCGCCAGTTATGTGGCCTTCGGCGCGTTCTTCCCCACCACCACCAAGGTCACCGCCAGCCGTGCCACGCCGGACCTGCTGCGGCAAAGCGCCGCACTGGGCGTGCCGCGGGTGGCGATCGGCGGGCTCAGCCCGGACAATGTGGGTCCCATCATCGCGGCCGGTGCCGACCTGGTGGCCGTGGTCAGCGGCATTTTCGCCGCCCCCGACCCGGTTGCCGCCCAGCGCGCCTTCCTCGCCCAGTTTCCGTAAGACCCAGGACACTCCATGAACCACGACCAGTCCCACGCCCTGTTCACCCGCGCCCAGAAGCTGCTGCCGGGTGGCGTCAACTCGCCGGTGCGCGCGTTCAAGTCGGTCGGCGGCGAGCCGTTCTTCGTCAAGCGCGCCGATGGCCCCTATCTGTATGACGTGGACGACAACCGCTACATCGATTACGTCGGCTCCTGGGGCCCGATGATCGTCGGCCACAACCACACCGCCGTGCGCCAGGCGGTCAAGCAGGCGATCGGCAACGGTCTGTCCTTCGGCGCGCCGTGCGAAGCCGAAGTGACCATGGCCGAAACGCTGACCCGGCTGGTGCCGTCCTGCGAGATGGTGCGCATGGTCAACTCGGGCACCGAGGCCACCCTGTCGGCGATCCGGCTGGCACGCGGTGCCACCGGCCGCAGCCGCATCGTCAAGTTCGAAGGCTGCTACCACGGCCATGGCGACTCGTTCCTGGTCAAGGCCGGCAGCGGCATGCTGACCTTGGGCGTGCCGACCTCGCCAGGCGTCCCGGCCGGGCTGAGCGAACTCACCCTGACCCTGCCCTACAATGACTTCGAGGCCGCCACGGCGCTGTTCGCCGAACAGGGCGAGCACATCGCCGGGCTGATCATCGAGCCGGTGGTCGGCAACGCCAACTGCATCCCGCCGCGCGAGGGCTACCTGCAGCACCTGCGCGCACTGTGCACGCAGTACGGCACGGTGCTGATCTTCGATGAAGTGATGACCGGCTTCCGCGTGGCCCTCGGTGGCGCGCAGGCGCATTACGGCGTCACCCCGGACCTGACCACCTTCGGCAAGATCATCGGCGGCGGCATGCCGGTGGGTGCGTACGGTGGCCGCCGCGAGCTGATGTCGCAGATTTCCCCGGCTGGCCCGATCTACCAGGCGGGCACGCTGAGCGGCAATCCGGTGGCCATGGCAGCCGGCCTGGCGATGCTGGAACTGGTGCAGGAACCGGGCTTCCATGATCGCCTGAGTGCTTCGGCCGCGCGCCTGTGCGCAGGGCTGGAAGCAGCGGCGGCCGATGCAGGCGTGGCAGTGACCACCACCCAGGTCGGCGCGATGTTCGGCCTGTTCTTCACTGACCAGAAGGTGGAGACCTACGCGCAGGCGACCGCGTGCGACATCACCGCCTTCAACACCTTCTTCCACGCGATGCTGGAGCGCGGCGTGTTCCTGGCCCCGTCCGCATACGAAGCCGGCTTCCTGTCCAGCGCCCATGACGACAGCATCATCGATGCGACGCTCGAAGCCGCGCGCGAAGCCTTCAAGGTCGTCAAGGGCTGATAGAACGCGGTAGGTGACGACCGTTGGT
>DMZT01000165.1:491-3577 GCA_003484865.1 Stenotrophomonas sp. | reverse complement strand
ACGACCGTTGGTCGTCACGGTGTGCGTACCGATCATCCCGGGTAGGTGACGACCGTTGGTCGTCACGGCGTCTACCGACCAATGGTCGGTAGCTACCGGCCGTTTTCGGCGCTCAGCCGAACAGAAAACGGCCTTTCATCATCGCGAAATGGCCGGGGAACGAGCAGAAGAAGGTGTAGTCGCCGCCCTTGGTCAGCTTGGCGGTGGAGAAGGTGACGCTGGTACTTTGTCCCCCGCCGATCACCGGCGTGTGCGCCAGCACGCGTGCATCGCCCTTGGGCAGGTAGCTGTCGGCCAACGTGGTGCGCATGCCGGCCATCGCCACCGGCTGGTAATCCGCGGCGCGGGTCAGTACCCAGTTGTGGCCCATCGCGGTCGCGGCGAGCTTGCCGGTGTGGCGCAGGGTCAGCTTCACCTGGGTGCAGTCCGCGGCAACCTTGAGTTCCTTCTGGCTGAAGCTCATCTGGTCGGTACTGTCGATGGCGATCGCGCAGACACGCGCATGGGCGGCCGGGGCCAGCATCAGGCCGGCAAGCAACACGGGGGCAAGCAGTTTCAAGGCGATCTCCATCAGGCAGTCCCCGCGATTCTAGTGACCGCCCGTGCAGGCGACGTGCGACGCGATGTCGCAGCGCAGGCACTGGGTGGGTTACGGTCAGCACTGGATCTGGACGAGACGGCCCCATGCCGCATGTGATCGAGTGCCTGCTGCTGGATTTCGATGGCGTGCTGGTGCGCTATGCGCGGCACCTGCGTGTGCGCCATCTGGCCGCGAGCGTCGGCTGCAGTGCGGCGCAGGTGCAGGCGGCGCTGTTCGACACTGGGCTGGAGCGCGCCTACGACAGCGGCATGGCCACGGACGCCTACCTGCAGCGACTGGGTGATGCACTGCAGACCACGATCAGCATCGCGCAGTGGCAGGCCGCGCGCATCGCCGCGTGCGCACCGCAAACAGGGGTGATCGAACGCGTGGCGCGGATCGCGCAGGCACTGCCGATCGGCATCCTGACCAACAACGGCGCGCTGATGGCGCAGACGATTCCACAGCTTGTTCCCACCCTGGCCGATGCCCTGCACGGCCGCATCCTGTGCAGCGGTGCGCTGGGCGGGCGCAAGCCGGATCCGGCGATATTCGCCAAGGCGGTGACGCTGCTGGGGGCGCGCGCCGAGCGCACGCTGTTCATCGATGACCTGTTCGTCAACGTGCGCGGGGCTCGGCTGGCCGGTCTGCCGGCCGAGACCGCGACGGACAGCCGCGCGTTCGGCAAGGTCATCAAGCGGTACGCCCTGGGGTAGAGCCGACCAACGGTCGGCTGCGCCCGCGCCACAGCAACAGCAGCCGACCAACGGTCGGCTCTACCGCGCCACAGCAACAGCAGCCGACCAACGGTCGGCTCTACCGCGACGCGATGAACGACTGCACGGCCGCGCGCAGACGCTTCAGGCCTTCAGCGATTTCCTCATCGGTGATGTTCAGCGACGGCACGAAGCGCAGCACGTCCGGCCCGGCCTGCAGGGTCAGCAGGCCGTGTTCGGCGGCGTGGTCGAGGATGGGACCGGCCTGGCCGGCAAAATCCTTGTCCAGCACCGCGCCCAGCATCAGCCCGCGACCGCGGACCTGGCTGAACACCTTGAACTCGTCGTTGATCTTGCCCAGGCCATCGCGCAGCGCCTGCGACTGACGGCTCACGTTGTGCGCGATCTCCGGCGAGGACAGCTTGCGCAGCGCCACCCGGGCGACGGCGGCGGCCAGCGGATTGCCACCGAAGGTGGTGCCGTGCGCGCCAAACTGCATCACCTCGGCCACCTTCGGGCCGGCCAGCATCGCGCCGATCGGGAAGCCGCCGCCCAGCGCCTTGGCCAGGGTGACGATGTCCGGTTTGATGTTGTCCTGCCAATGCGCGAACAAGGTGCCGGTGCGGCCCATGCCGGCCTGGATCTCATCCAGCACCACCAGCGCGTTGTGCTGGTCGCACAGCTCGCGCACGCGCTGCAGGAAGCCAGGCTTGGCCGGCATCACGCCGCCCTCGCCCTGGATCGGCTCCAGCATCACCGCCGCGACATCGCCGGCGGCCATCGCGGTTTCCAGCTGGACCTCGTCATTGAAGTCGACATAGCGGAAGCCACCGGGCAGCGGCTCGTAGCCTTCCTGGTACTTCGGCTGGGCAGTGGCGGTCACCGCGGCCAGGGTGCGGCCATGGAAGCTGCCGCGGAAGGTCACGATCACGCGCTGATGCGCCGGCCGGCCCAGCGAGGAGGCCCACTTGCGGACGAGCTTGATCGCCACTTCATTGGCTTCGGCGCCGGAGTTGCACAGGAACACGCGCTCGGCGAAGCGCGAGGCGGTGACCAGTTCTTCGGCCAGGCGCAGCGGCGGCTCGCTGTAGAACACGTTGCTGGTATGCCACAACTTGCCGGCCTGCTCGATCAGCGCGGCCTTCAGGTCCGGATCGTTGTGGCCCAGGCCACACACCGCGATGCCGGCGGCCAGATCGATGAATTCACGGCCCTGGTTGTCCCAGACGCGCGCGCCCTGGCCACGTTCGAGCACCACCTGGCGCGGTTTGTAGACCGGCAGGTAGTAATGCGACAGGGACAACAGCGGATCGGTGGCAGCGGCAGTCATGGCAGTCAACGGCTCAGGAAAGATCCCATTCTCGCGCTTTGGGCCGGTGGGGCACAATGCGCCCCATGCGACCGTTCACTGCCCCCCAGCTCAACCCCGCCACCGAATCCGGCTGGCGCCGCCAGTGGTTCGACATCATCTACCGCCACGACACCCGGCCCTCGCGCAATTTCGACCTGCTGCTGGTCTACGCGATCGTCGCCAGCGTGGTGGTGGTCATGTTCGACAGCGTGCAGCGCTTCCATGCGGCCTATGCCGACGGGCTCTACGTGCTCGAATGGGGCTTCACGATCCTGTTCACCGCCGAGTACCTGTTGCGGCTGGTGGTGGTCAAACGCCCGCTGCGCTACGCATTCAGCATCTGGGGCATCATCGATCTGGCCTCGATCCTGCCGACCTACCTGTCGCTGTTCATTCCCGGCGCGCAGAGCCTGCTGGTGGTGCGCGCGCTGCGCATCCT
>DMZT01000165.1:0-370 GCA_003484865.1 Stenotrophomonas sp. | reverse complement strand
GCGCGCGCTGCGCATCCTGCGGGTGTTCCGGATCCTCAAGCTGACCCGCTACATCGAAGAAAGCGGCGTGCTGATGGAGTCACTGTGGCGCAGCCGGCGCAAGGTGCTGCTGTTCCTGTTCACGGTCATCACCATCACCATCATCGCCGGCACCATGATGTACGTGATCGAAGGCCCCAACCACGGCTTCACCAGCATCCCCAGCAGCATGTACTGGGCGGTGGTGACCATGGCCACGGTGGGCTTCGGTGACATCGTGCCGCAGACCGTGCTGGGCCGCTTCGTCACCTCGGTGCTGATCCTGATCGGCTACAGCATCATCGCCGTACCCACCGGCATCTACACCGCCGAACTGGCCAATACCATGCGC
>DMZT01000166.1 GCA_003484865.1 Stenotrophomonas sp. | reverse complement strand
GACGTACTTGCGGCGGGTCCCGCCAACCCACCCAGGGCGGCCCACTACCCGCAGCCCCAAAGCGCCCTGCTTTACGCCCTGCTTTACGCCCTGCTTGACGCTCTGCCCTGCGACTCTGCCGACCAACGGTCGGCGCTACGAAGCACGAGGGAATCAGTACCCCGCCGCCTGCCCATCCTTGCGGCTTTCCGACGCGCCGTAGTACACCCCGGTCTCCGGATCACGCAGGATCGCCTGGTACCCACCGTAGGGACCATCCGCGAACACCACCCGGTGGCCCTTGCGCATCAACGCGCGCACTGTTTCGTACGGGAAGCCGGTTTCCAGGTTGACTTCGCCACCGTCGCTCATCGCGGTGGCCTGCCCGGTCGGCTCGGTCGAGCCCTCGTGCTGGATGCGCGGCGCATCCCCGGCTTCCTGCAGATTCATTCCGAAATCGACCATGTTCATCACGATCTGGGCATGGCCCTGCGGCTGCATCGCGCCCCCCATCACGCCGAAGCTCATCCACGGCTTGCCGTCCTTGGTGACGAAGCCCGGGATGATGGTCTGGAACGGACGCTTGCCCGGCGCATAGCCGTTCGGGTGATCCTTCTGCAGCACGAACATCTCGCCACGGTCCTGCAGGATGAATCCCAGGCCCGGAGGCGCCATGCCGCTGCCCATGCCGCGGTAGTTGGACTGGATCAGCGAGACCATCATGCCGTCGGCATCAGCGACGGTCATGTAGATCGTGTCACCTTCCTGCAGCTGCTTCGGCGTACCCGGCTGCACTTCACTCAGCGCCTTGTCCATCGAGATCAGCTTGCGGCGCTCAGCGGCGTAGCCTTTGGAAATCAACCGGTCGACCGGGGCCGGGTGGAACGCCGGATCGGTGTAGAAGCGCGCGCGGTCGGCGAAGGCCAGCTTCTTGGCTTCCACGAACAGGTGCACGTGTTCGGGCGAGCCGAAGGGGATGTTGGAGAAATCGTAGCCTTCCAGCACGTTGAGGATCTGCAGCGCGGCGATGCCCTGGCTGTTCGGCGGCAGCTCCCACACGTCATAGCCGCGGTAGTTGCTGCTGACCGGCTCCACCCACTCGCCGTGATGGCTGGCCATGTCCTCATAGCTCAGGTAGCCGCCATTGGCCTTGAAGTAGGTGCCGATGGTGCGGGCGATCTCGCCTTTGTAGAAGGCATCGCGGCCGCCCTGGGCGATCTGCTCCAGCGTGTGGGCCAGGTTCGGGTTCTTCCACATCTCGCCCTTGCGCGGGGCATGGCCGTTGATCGTGAACTGCTCGGTGAAGCCAGGGTACTTGGACAGTCGCGGCACCGAGCGGTCCCAGTAGTAGGCGATCACCTCGGCGACCGGGTGGCCTTCGCGGGCGTAGCGGATGGCGGGCGCGAGGTTGTCGGCCATCGGCTTGCGGCCGAAACGGTCATGCAGGGCGAACCAGCCATCCACCGCGCCGGGTACCGAGACCGGCAGCGGACCGGTGGCCGGAATCTCCTTCAGGCCCCGGCGCTGGAACTCGGCCAGGGTCAGCGACTTCGGCGAGCGACCCGAGCCGTTGTACCCATACAGCTTCCCGCTTTTGGGGTCCCATACGATCGCGAACAGATCACCGCCGACGCCGTTGCCGGTGGGTTCCATCAAACCGAGAGCGGCATTGGCCGCGATCGCGGCATCCACCGCCGAACCACCGGACTTCATCACGTCCAGGGCGATCTGGGTGGCCAGGGGCTGGGAGGTGGCGGCCATCGCGTGCGGGGCGATCACCTCCGAGCGGGTGGCGAAGGTGTGGCCGGTGATCCGGTCGGCGGCGATGGCGGCCGCAGGCAGGGCACACAGGACGGCGGCGGCGAGCAGGCCGCGGGCAAGGCGTGAGGACACGGGGTGGTTCCTGAGGGTGGTAGCGAGCTGATGGTGGCGGCAGATGCCGCCGGAGCACATCCCACTATGGTCATGCACCTCCCACAAATCCGCCGCGAATCCGCGCAATCAGGCCCTGCAAAATGCTGAATTCCAGTTCATCGGAACGCTTTCAGCCGCAACCATCCTTGTACGGCGGGGCCTTGCGGTGGATGCAGGCGAAACCGATGGAAATTGTGTTTCCAGGGTTGACACCGCCAAAAGCCGTGTGGTTTTCTCGATCTCATGTTGCAGCGCACAGCCACCCGCGAATCCATCGAGCACGCCGACCACGGCGCGGCCTCCATCCATTCGCTTCTCGTCCTCGTACTTATTACCCAACCAACAGGTGCGGGACGGACCGGCGTGTAAGCAAGACTGCCAGGTATCCATCAAAACCCGCACCCGACCAGGTGCGGGTTTTTTCGTTTCAGAACCCTTTGATTTCCCACCTCCCCTCCGAGTTGCCTTCCACCATGACCCGCCAGCCCACCTCGAGCCAGCCGACGCCTACCGCCCCCACGGCGGGTGCGTTCGCGTGTGGTCGCGGCCAGGCCGGTGCCACCCCTTCCCCTGATGGGCCGACGCGTCGCTGACCGTCGGCCCTCTTTTTTCTTGCCTCCAAAGGACCTCCCCCATGAGCACCAACGACCTGCCCCAGATCAAGATCGCTGTTGTCGGCTACGGCAGCCAGGGCCGCGCGCACGCGCTGAATCTGCGTGAATCCGGTTTCGATGTCGTCGTCGGGCTGCGCCCGGGCGGTCCGACCGAGGTCAAGGCACAGGCCGACGGCTTCACCGTCAAAGCCCCCGCCGAGGCGGTGAAGGATGCCGATCTGGTCGCCGTGCTGACCCCGGACATGGTGCAGAAGAAGCTCTACGAAGACGTGCTCGCGCCGAACATGAAACAGGGCGCGGTGCTGCTGTTCGCGCACGGCCTGAACGTGCATTTCGACATGATCAAACCGCGCGAGGATCTGGACGTGGTACTGGTCGCGCCGAAGGGCCCGGGTGCACTGGTCCGTCGCGAGTATGAGATCGGCCGCGGTGTGCCGTGCATCTGGGCGGTCTACCAGGACAAGAGCGGCAAGGCCGCCGAGTACGCCCTGGCCTACGCCGGTGGCCTGGGCGGCGCGCGCGCCAACCTGATCCAGACCACCTTCAAGGAAGAGACCGAAACCGATCTGTTCGGCGAGCAGGCCGTGCTGTGCGGTGGCGCCTCGGCCTTGGTGCAGGCCGGTTTCGAAACCCTGGTCGAAGCCGGCTACCAGCCGGAAATCGCCTACTACGAAGTCCTGCACGAACTGAAGCTGATCGTGGACCTGTTCTACGAAGGCGGCATCACCCGCATGCTGGAATTCATCTCCGAAACCGCGCAGTACGGCGACTACGTCAGCGGCCCGCGCGTGATCGACGCCGGCACCAAGGCGCGCATGAAGGACGTGCTGACCGATATCCAGAACGGCACCTTCACCAAGAACTGGGTGGCCGAGTACGAAGCGGGCCTGCCGAACTACAACAAGTTCAAGCAGGCCGACCTGGAGCACCCGATCGAGAAGGTAGGCAAGGAACTGCGCGCCAAGATGGTCTGGTTGCAAAGTCAAGCCGCGTAACCGCGCGGCTCCCCCACCCGCTTTCGTAAAGGTCACCGCATGAATACCTCCGCACACAGCACCGCGCCCCGCAACGGCGCACGCTGGTTGACGCAGGCCCTGGAAGCCGAGGGCGTGCATACGCTGTTCGGCTATCCGGGCGGCACCATCATGCCGTTCTATGACGCCCTGGTGGATTCCGGGCTGAAGCACATCCTGGTCCGCCATGAGCAGGGCGCGGCCCTGGCCGCCAACGGTTTCGCCCGTGCCAGCGGCCGGGTCGGCGTCTGCGTCGCCACCTCCGGCCCGGGCGCCTCCAACCTGGTCACCGGCATCGCCGATGCGATGCTGGATTCGGTGCCGATGGTCTGCATCACCGGCCAGGTCGCCACCCCGCTGCTGGGCACCGACGCGTTCCAGGAACTGGACGTGTTCGGGCTGACCCTGCCGATCGTCAAGCACAGCTGGCTGGTGCGCTCGGTCGATGACCTGCCGCAGGTGGTCGCCGATGCGTTCCGGATCGCCCGCGAGGGTCGTCCTGGTCCGGTGCTGATCGATCTGCCCAAAGACGTGCAGGTGGCCGATGCGTCGCACCTGCCCGACCACGTGCCGTCCACGGTGGTGGCACCGCCTGCGCCGCAGGACGAGGCCATCGCGCAGACCATCGCCGCCATCGCCGCGGCCGAAAAGCCGGTGATCTATGCCGGGGGTGGCGTGGCGCTGGGCGATGCGGTGGAGGACTTCCGTGCCTTCGTCGAGGCAACCCGTATTCCGACCGTGCTGACCCTGCGCGGCCTGGGGGCGCTGCCGCCGCAGCACCCTCACTACCTGGGCATGCTGGGCATGCACGGCACCCGCGCGGCCAACATGGCCGTGCAGGAAAGCGATCTGCTGGTCGTGGTCGGGGCGCGTTTCGATGACCGCGCGACCGGCAAGTTGAACGAGTTCGCCCCGTTTGCCCGCGTCGTGCATATCGATGCCGATGCGTACGAGATCTCCAAGCTGCGCACCGCCGACATCGCGGTGCCGGGCAATGTCGGTACGGCGCTGCGCGCACTGACCGCCGCGGCCACCGCACCGGCCACGCAGGAGGCCTGGGCCAAGCGCTGCCAGGGCCATCGTGAACGCTTCGCCCCGCGCTACGACGCACCGGGCAAGCACATCTACGCACCGGCGCTGCTGAAGCGGCTGAGCGAGCTGGCGCCGAGCGACGCGATCATCGCCTGCGATGTCGGCCAGCATCAGATGTGGGTCGCCCAGCATTGCCGTTTCACCCACCCGCGCAACCACCTGACCAGCGGTGCGCTGGGCACCATGGGCTTCGGCCTGCCCGCGGCGATGGGTGCGCAGTTCGCCTGCCCGGATCGCACCGTGGTGCTGGTCTCCGGCGATGGCAGTTTCATGATGAACGTGCAGGAGCTGGTCACCATTGCCCGCTGCCGCCTGCCGGTGAAGATCGTGCTGCTGGACAACAGCTCGCTGGGCATGGTCCGCCAGTGGCAGGAACTGTTCTTCGCCGAGCGCTACAGCGAGATCGATCTGTCCGACAACCCCGACTTCGCCGCACTGGCCCAGGTGTTTGGCATTCCGGCCACGCGCATCGAGGCGCGTGACGATGTCGAAGGTGGCCTGGCCGCGATGCTGGCCCAGCCCGGCCCGGCGCTGCTGCATGTGGCCATCGATGCGCGTGCCAACGTGTGGCCGCTGGTGCCGCCCAACAACGCCAACAGCACCATGCTGGAAAGCAACCCCGCTCATCAGTCCCAGGAGTTCCCCAATGCAATACCGGCTTGACCTGGTGCTGACCCCGGCCGAAGGCGCGCTGCTG
>DMZT01000492.1 GCA_003484865.1 Stenotrophomonas sp. | reverse complement strand
GCACCGGCCACGGTGCCCGCCGCCGCGCCGGCCGGCGAGGGCTGAGCCGCCGATGCTGCCGCGCTTCTTCATCCACCGCCCGGTCTTCGCCTGGGTCCTGGCCATCTGCATCATGGCGCTGGGCACGATCGCGGTGACCCAGTTGCCGGTGGAGCAGTACCCGGACATCGCGCCACCGCAGGTCAACATCACCGCCAACTACACCGGTGCCTCGGCGCAGACAGTGGAGGACAGCGTCACCCAGGTGATCGAGCAGCAGATCAAGGGCATCGACCACCTGCTGTATTTCTCCTCCACCAGTTCGTCTTCGGGCCAGGCGCGAATCACGGTCACCTTCGACCAGCGCGCCAACCCGGACATTGCCCAGGTGCAGGTGCAGAACAGCGTCAACCAGGCGATCAACCGGCTGCCGCAGGAAGTACAGCAGCAGGGCGTCACCGTGGCCAAATCGCAGGGTGATTCGCTGATGGTGGTGTCGCTGTATGACACCCACCGGCGCATGGAACGGGTGGACGTCTCCGATTTCCTGGTCAGCAATGTGCAGGACCCGATCAGCCGCATTCCCGGCGTGGGCGAAATCAACGTGTTCGGTTCGCCCTATGCGATGCGCATCTGGCTGGACCCGCACAAGCTGCGCGCGTTCGACCTGATGCCCTCGGATGTGCGCACCGCGATCCAGGCGCAGAACACCCAGGTCACCGCCGGTGAGCTGGGTGCGTTGCCAACCGGGCCGGCGCAGGCGCTCAACGCCACCGTCACCGCGCAGTCGCGGCTGCAGACCGCCGAGCAGTTCCGCGCGATCATCCTGCGCACCCTGCCCAGTGGCGCGGCCGTGCACCTGAGCGATGTGGCACGGGTGGAAATAGGCGCGGAAAACTACCAGACCAGCAGCTTCCTCAACGGCTATCCCGCAGCAGGCTTCTCGGTGACGCTGGCCTCCGGTGCCAACGCGCTGGAGACCGCCGATGCGGTGCGCGCCGAGATCGAGCGGTTGCGCCCGAGCTTCCCGCCCGGGCTGGAAGTGGCCTACCCACGCGACAGCACGCCGTTCGTGCGGGTCTCCATCGAGGGGGTCATCCACACCCTGATCGAGGCGATCGTGCTGGTCGTGGTGGTGATGTTCCTGTTCCTGCAGAACCTGCGCGCCACCTTGATCCCGGCGATCACCGTGCCGGTGGTGTTGCTGGGCACGTTCGGCGTGCTGGCGGTGGCCGGCTTCACCATCAACACGCTCACCCTGTTCGCGATGGTGCTGGCGATCGGCTTGTTGGTGGATGATGCGATCGTGGTGGTGGAGAACGTCGAACGCATCATCCATGAGGAGCACCTGCCGCCGCGCGAGGCGACCGAGAAATCGATGGGCGAGATCACCGGTGCGCTGGTCGGCATCACCGTGGTGCTCGGCGCGGTGTTCCTGCCGATGGCCTTGTTCGGCGGCTCCACCGGCATCATCTATCGGCAGTTCTCGATCACGATCGCCTCGGCCATGGCGCTGTCGGCACTGGTCGCGCTGACGCTCACCCCGGCGCTGTGCGCGACCCTGCTCAAGCCATCGAGCGCGCAGACGCCACCGGGCCGCTTCTTCGCCTGGTTCAACCGCGGCGTGGAGCGCAGCCAGAACGGCTACCGCGGCAAGCTGGGCGGCATCGTGGCGCACCCGCGTCGCTGGATGGTCTTCTACGTGCTGCTGGTGGTGGGGGTGGTCGCGTTGTATGCACGGATGCCGACCGGCTTCCTGCCGGTGGAGGATCAGGGCCAGGTGACGTTCCAGTTCTCCACCCCGGAAGGCACGCCGATGGCGCGCACCGAGGCGTTGGGCGAGCAGATCAGTCGCTATTTCATGGAGCACGAGAAGGACAGCCTGGACGTGGTGTTCGTGGTGGTCGGCCGCAACAACGCCGGCACCGGGCAGAACGCGGGGCAGGGGTTCATGGCGCTCAAGCCGTGGTCCGAACGCGATGCCAGGCACAGCGCCGGGGCGATCATCGCCCGCGCCAACGCGCATTTCCGCAACCTGCCCGATGCGAAGGTCAACGTGCTGGCGCCGCCGGCGGTGCGCGGGTTGGGACAGTCCAGCGGGTTCGAATTGTGGCTGCAGGACAACAGCGCCGCCGGCCGGCCGGCGCTGCAGGCCGCCCAGGCAAAGGTGGTGCAGGCTGCCAGCGATGACGACCGGCTCACCTCGGTGCGGTTGAATGGCCTCGGCGACAAGGCCGAGCTGCATCTGGACATCGATCAGGCGCAGGCCAGTGCGCTGGGCCTGGCCCAGGCCGACATCAATTCAACGCTCTCCTCGGCGTGGGGCGGCACCTACGTCAACGACTTCCTCGACCGCGGCCGGGTCAAGCGCGTGTACGTGCAGGGCGACCAGCCCTACCGCAGCGTGCCCGACGACATCGGCCAGTGGTATGTGCGCGGCAGCAACGGGCAGATGGCCTCGTTCGCCAGTTTCGCCAGCAGCCACTGGTCACGCGGGCCGCAGCTGCAGCAGCGCTTCAATGGTCTGCCGGCGATGCAGATCCAGGGCAGTGCCGCCGAAGGGCGCAGCTCGGGCGAAGCGATGCAGACCATGCAGACGCTGGTGGCCGAGCAGCCCGGCTTTGCGCTGCAGTGGAGTGGGTTGTCCTACCAGGAGCAGCTGTCCAGCAACCAGACGCTGTGGCTGTACGCGGCCTCCATCGCCTTCATCTTCCTGTGCCTGGCCGCGCTCTATGAGAGCTGGACGGTGCCCGTGGCGGTGATGCTGGTGATCCCGCTGGGCGTGATCGGCACGGTGATCGCCACCACCGCGGCGGGCTTCGTCAACGACATCTACTTCCAGGTGGGGCTGCTGACCACGATCGGTCTATCGGCCAAGAACGCGATCCTGATCGTGGAGTTCGCCGAGGCTGAGTACCGCGCGGGCAGCTCGGCGGTGGAGGCGGCACTGAAGGGCGCGCGCCTGCGCCTGCGGCCGATCGTGATGACCTCGCTGGCCTTCGTGGCTGGCGTGATCCCGCTGGCCCTGGCGACCGGCGCTGGCGCGGTGAGCCGGCGCGAGATCGGTGTCAGCGTGATCGGCGGCATGCTCTCCGGCACGCTGCTGGCGATCCTGCTGGTGCCACTGTTCTTCGTGCTGGTGCGGCGCCTGGGCAAGGCCCGCCCCGATCCGGTGGCAAAACACTGAACGGAGATGCCCTCCGGACCCCTGATTTCATCTTGTTGACCCATTCCGTTCACGGTTTCAATGCCGGTGCGCCATTAGCGTAGATCGTCCCCACACCGCTTGGAGACACGCCATGAATCCCCTGCAGACGGTCGCTCGGACCATGCGAAACGGGTTGGAAGAAGTGGCGGCCCTGCTGGTCGGCCAGCGTGCCGAGTCACTGCGCCAGGACGATACCGCCGCGCCCGGGGTGGGCATCCCGATGCCGCGCCGGCTGCCGCTCAAGCGCCCGCTGCTGCATGGGCGCAAGGGCATGGCCCCGTGGCAGAAGATCGGCCCGGGCCGTCGCTAAGCGCGGTTGGCATCGGCGGGGTGGTTGACCCCGTCATTCACCGGCACCTCGCCGATATCGAACGGATTGACACCGTCCAGGCAGCCGACGTTGTAGCCATATTCCTCCGGTGAAGAACGTCGCTGATGGTGCGTGTAGATGCCGCACACGCCGCAGAAGTGGTGGCGGGCGACGTGCGTGTTGAACTGATACAGCCGCAGTTCGTCATGGCCCTGCACGATCTCCAGATCCGCCAGTTTCACCGAGGCCACGATCGCGCCGCGGCGGCGGCACATGGAGCAGTCGCAACGCCGGGGCGCGACCACGCCGTCGGGCAGGTGCAGGCGCAGGACGACGGCGCCGCAGTGGCAGCGCAGCAGATGGTGGCGCTGGATCGGCACGCCGCCGATGGTGGTCAATCCCTGCATGAGGGGCGCTTCCCGGGTAGCCGTTGGTGGCCAAGTATGCGATCGGGTGGGCAGGCGACGCCATGTGGTGCCGGGTCCGGGGTGAACGCCGGCCCGAAGCTGAACAGGCTCGACATGCAGCGCACACAGGGGTTATGGCTAACTAGCGCCCCGGATAGACGACGGATCGATGCGTGAAGAAGGCAGGACGATGGGGGCTGGCGTTGCTGATGCTGCTGGCGGCGCTGTGGATCACCGGTTTGCTGGCCTACCAGCTGCCGGGTCCGGGCTGGGTGCGGTATGTGCTGGTCGGCCTGTGGGCGCTATTTGCCGTCACCGGTGCGATCGGGGTGGCGCGTGCGCGCGCCGGGCGCTGGCCGGGCGTGCTGTACGGCGTGGCGCTGGTGCTCTCGGGCGTCTGGTGGCTGCTGCTCACCCCACGTCAGGATCGCGTCTGGGCCGATGATGTCGCCCAGCGGCTGAAGGTGGTCGAGGTGGATGGCCCGCGTGTGGTGCTCGACAACGTGCGTGATTTCACCTGGCGCAGCGAGACCGACTACGACGCGCGCTGGGTACGCCGCGAGTACAACCTGGACCAGCTGCGCTCGGCCGATCTGATCATGTCCTACTGGATGGGCCCGGCGATCGCGCATACGCTGATTTCCTTCGGCTTCGACGACGGTCGCTACCTGGTGTTCTCGCTGGAGATCCGCAAGGAGCGCGGCGAGTCGTTCTCCGCGCTGGGCGGGTTCTTCCGCAAGTTCGAGATGACCCTGGTCGCTTCGGAGGAAACCGACATCGTGCGCACGCGCACCAATGCGCGGGGCGAAGATGTCTATCTGTACCGCCTGCACGGCATGACCCAGGAGCAGCTCAAGGCGCTGTTCGTGTCCTACCTCGGCGAGGCCCGCAAGCTCGATGCCGCGCCGGCGTTCTACAACACGCTGACCAGCAACTGCACGACCATCGTGTACGAACTGGCCAAGCAGATCGCGCCGGGCCTGCCGATGGACTACCGGCTGCTGGCCTCGGGCTACTTCGCCGAATACGCGCGCGATCTGGGGGTGCTCACGCCGGGGGTACCGTTCGAGACGCTGAAGGCACGCGGGCGGATTACCGACCGTGCGCGGGCGAGCAATGCAAACGATGATTTTTCACAGGTGATCCGCCGGGACGTCCCGGGGACAGGGCAGGGAAGCGTTCCATGAGTTCCGCATTGAAGCTGTTGCCGCACCGCGTCTTGCCGATGCTGGCCGTGGTGCTCTCGCTGCTGCTGTCCAGTGGCTGTGCGATGGTCACCATGAAGCAGGTGGCCCCGACCGACTACCTCGCCAACAAGCGCGGCGACGTGCTGACCTCGGGCAAGCTCAGCGCTGCCTCGCAGGAAACGCTGAGCGTGATCGGGATGGACGTGGCGCAGTGCGAAAAGGACGTGGCCAGCTGCCAGAAGACGCTGGAAGAGACCGATGTCCTGCCCGAGGAACAGCGCCTTTCAGCGCAGTCCGAGCTGTGGGTGAAGACCGCGTTGGCGCTGACCCCCAAGCCCAAGGACCGCGAAAAGACGCCGATGTCCGACGCCGCCCTGGATGCGTGGCTGGAAGCGGCGCGGTATGCGTATGCGTACCTGTTCTTCAGCGGGCGCACGCCTTCAGACCGCGCCTTCGAGGATCGCCAGACGCAGGTACGCGATTACTACAACTACGCCGCCGAGCAGACCGCGTCGGTGGTGTTCAAGCGCAGCCGCGAGAGCGCGCTGGAAGGCGAGGATTACAACGCTGCCGTGGCCGGGGAGCGCTGGACGCTGACCTCTGATTTCGATGAGCTGCGCATGCAGAGCATCCCGACCCGGATGGTGTCCGCCTCGGCGGTGAGTTTTGCCGGGCTGCGCAGCACCTATCGCCGCGATGGCTTCGGCGCCGAGCTGGTGGTGATCATGGACCCACCCAAGCTGGTCGCACCGGCCGACGGCGGGAAGGCGGAGATTCCGCAGTACAGCGAGATGTCCGCGATCAACGCCACCGCCCTGCTGCGCTTCAAGGGCGACAATCTGCAGCAGGTGCTCGATACCACCCAGGTGCTGTTTGATGTGTACTCGCCCGAGTCCACCGAGAGCGTGGACCTGCACGGTGAGAAGGTTCCGCTGGCGGGCAACTTCACCGCAGCCTACGGCTTGTGGCTGGCCCAGTCCGGCTTTGCCACGCAGTCGCTGCGCACGCTGTTCGGCCTGAGCGAAGGCATCGGCGCGCCGCACATGTACCTGATGCAGCCGTGGGACCCGAATCGCCGCATCATCTTCATGCTGCATGGCCTGGGCAGCAGCCCGGAAGCCTGGGTCAACGTGGCCAACGAGATCATGGGCGATCCCGAGCTGCGCCGGCATTTCCAGGTCTGGCAGGTGTACTACCCGACCAACGCCCCGATCGCGCTGAACCGCTACGAGATCAACCAGGCCTTCAACAATACGCTCAAGCACTTCGATCCGACCGGCAGCACGCCGGCCGCCAAGGACATGGTGTTCATCGGCCACAGCATGGGCGGCGTGCTTGCACGCCTGCTGGTGACCTCCTCCGGCGATGTTCTGTGGAACGATCTGCTGGCCAACTACGATCTGAAGGGCGAGCGCCTGAAGCGCGTCGAGGCCAAGCTCGGCCCGCTGCTGCACTTCACCGCCGAGCCGAACGTGGAGCGGGTGATTTTCATCGCCGCGCCGCACAAAGGCACGGACATCGCGGGCAACCGGCTGGGGCGCCTGATCGGCCGGCTGGTGCGGTTGCCGATCACCATCCTGGGCAAGTTCGAGGATGTGTTCCTGACCCTGCAGGAATCCGAATCGGCCAACAGCACCACCAAGCTGCAGATTCCCAACAGCATCGACAACCTCAAGGCCAGCGATCCGTTCGTGAAGGCCGCTGGCGCGCTGCCGATCACACCGGGGCTGAAGTACCACTCGATCATCGCCCAGCGCAAACCGGAGGTGCCGTTGCTGCAGTCCGACGATGGCCTGGTGCCGTACTGGAGCGCGCATCTGGAGGGGGCGGTATCGGAGAAGGTGATCATCTCCGGGCACAGCGTGCAGGAGACCCCGCAGGCCGTGCTGGAGATCCGCCGCATCCTGCGTGAGGACCTGAAAGAGGTCGGCGACACGCATCCGTGAGGATGCGCGCGCCACGCCACCGCGCTCAGATCCGCCGCGCCACCGCCACGCTGAGCATCGCCAGCACCAGCATGATCGCGAAGGTCAGCAGGTAGCCCAGGGCTTCCCGGCCCTCCAGGAACAGCGCGAACAACGAGCCGGACACGGCCAGCGTGGTCGCCACGCCCAGGGCTTCGCTGAGCTGCAGGGCGGAGGTGTTGGCGCCCTGGTGGGCCGGCGCTGACAGCGACAACGTGAGCACCGACAGGCTGGGATAGATCAGTCCCATGCCCAGCCCGGTCAGCACCCAGCCCACCATCGCCGACCACAGCGGCATGCCCGGCTGGATCGCCAGCGACGTGGCCAGGATGCCCACGCACATCAACAGCGCGCCGGACTGCAGCAACTGCCGGCGTGACCAGCCGCGCTGCTGGTGGCCCTGCAGCCACGAGCCGGCAAACCAACCCAACGCGCCCAGGCTCAGTGCCACGCCCGCCAACAGCGGGGTCAAGCCGCGCTCGCGCTGCAGCAGCAAGGGCAGGAAGGCTTCGCAACCGAAAAACGCGGACGCCGCGATCCCACGCAGCGCGATCACGCTGGGCAGGCCGCGGCGCAGGGTCAACGTGCCGGTAGGCAGGAGCTTCCAACTGCACAGTGCCAGCACGGCCAGGGCCGGTGCCAGCAGCGCTGGCGCGAGCCATCCCTGCTGCTGGCCGCCGATATACAGCATGAGCGCGCCGAGGGAGGCACCCACGGCCCAGGGCACGACGTTGCGGCCGGTGCTGCCCGCGGCCACCACGCCGATCTGGCGCAGGGCGGGGCGCAGCAGCAACGCCGCCGGAATCGTCAGCAGCGGCACGATCAGAAACACCCAGCGCCAGCCCAGGTGCTGCACGATCAGGCCGCTGATGCTGGGGCCGATCAGCGAAGGCACCACCCAGCCGGCGGAGAAGGCGGCGAACACGCGTGGCCGCATCGGCTCGGGGAACGAGCGCCCGACCAGCACATACAGCGCCACGGAAATCGCGCCGGCCCCCAGCCCCTGCATCAGGCGCCCAAGCACCAGCACCGGCATGTGCTGGGCAAAGCCGGCGACCAGCAGGCCGGCGATGAAGCACGCCAGGCCCAGCCACAGCGGGCGCGCCGGGCCCTGCTGGTCGCTCCAGCGCCCGGACAGCGTCATCCCGATCA
>DMZT01000164.1:10487-10830 GCA_003484865.1 Stenotrophomonas sp. | reverse complement strand
CGAGGGCGGCGCGCTGGTCAACTTCGAGATCAACGGCGATGGCAATGTGACCGCATGGCGGGTCGGCAAGACCCCGCAGGTCGATTACGTGGAAGGCTGCTCCTGAGCCATCGGCACCGCGCCGGCCACAGGGCCGGGGCGGGCCTTCACTGTTTGGCGTGGGCTGGCCCTAGAATCGGCCCACATCTGTCACCGGGGAGCACCAGATGATTGCTGCCACTGTTTGGTTCGTGCTGGGCCTGGTGCTGTTGGCACTGGGCGGCGACGCCATCGTCCGGGCCGCCTCGGGTCTGGCCCAGCGCTTCGGCGCGTCGCCGTTCGTCGCCGGGCTGCTGCTGGTGGC
>DMZT01000164.1:0-10235 GCA_003484865.1 Stenotrophomonas sp. | reverse complement strand
CCGGAGCTGGTGGTCAACGCCCGTGCCTTCGTGGTCGGCGCGGAAGCACTCGCGCTCGGCAACGCGGTGGGCAGCAACATCGTCAACGTCGGCCTGACCCTGGGCCTGGCGGCGCTTGCTGCGCCGCTGCTGGTCCGTGCGCGCCTGCTGTCACCGCTGCTGGTCTGCCTGGCCGCCGCCAGTGCGCTGCTGATCCTGTTCGGCCTGGATGGCGTGATCGCACGTTGGGAAGGGGCCGTGCTGCTGCTCGCCTTTGTCGGCCTGCTGGTGTTCCTGCTGCGCCGCGCGCGGCTGGAAGTCGAGCCGGTGCGGGAGGGCATCGCCGGCTACGCCATGACCCGCACGGGACTGTTCCTCAATAGCCTGCGGCTGCTGTTCGCGGCGGTGTGCCTGTATTTCGGCGCGCGCTGGATCGTGCAGGCCGCGCCGGTGTTTGGCGCCGGGCTGGGCTGGTCACCGTTGCTGGTCGGCCTGCTGCCGGTGGCGATCGGCACCGCGTTGCCCGAAGTGGCGGCGGCCATTGCCGCCGCCCGGCGTGGCCAGGGCGACATGGTGCTGGGCCACGTGATCGGCTCGAGCCTGTTCAACCTGCTGGTGGTGGTCGGCGGCATGGCCGCATTGCGTCCGCTGGCGCTGCCCGAATCGTTCGTGAAACTGGAGCTGCCGGCGGCGATCGCCTTCGTGCTGGTGCTCTACCCGATGCTGCGCGGTGATCTGACGATCAGCCGGCGTGAGGGCGCGGTGCTGGTGGTGGCCTTCGTCGGCTGGATCGCGCTGGAGCTGGCGCTGGTCTGGGGCGGCTGACCGTCGAAATGCGTAGAGCCGACCGTTGGTCGGCTGCCGTCTGCCACGATGCATGCAGCCGACCAACGGTCGGCTCTACTGGCTGTCCCGGGAAACCGGTGCCTCGGCACCCTCGGTGTCGCCCGGATGGCGCGGCTCCGGCGGTGGCAGCTGTTCTTCCTTGGCGGTCTTGTGGCCCGGCAGGTCCGGCCGGGTTTCCATCAGCAGCGACAACGCGGCCTTGGCCATCATGTGCGCACTGATCGGTGCGGTGATGAACAGGAACACGGTGATCAGCAGTTCGCGCGGCTGCGGGTCTTCGCCGAGGAAGATGTGGTAACAGACCGAGCCGACCAGCACGCAGCCCACGCCCAGCGTGCTGGCCTTGGTCGGTGCGTGCAGGCGCTTGAAGAAGGTCGAAAGCTTCACCAGGCCGAGCGCGCCGACCAGGATGAAGAAGCAGCCGAACAGCAGCAGGATCGACAGCACGATCTGGATGAAGGTGATCATTCGACGATGTCCCGGCGCAGCACGAACTTGCTCAGCACCACCGTGCTGCCGAAGCCGAGCATGGCGATGATCAGCGCCGCTTCGAAGTACACCGCCGAGTTGAGGTACATGCCGAACAACATGAGTTCAGCGATAGCCGTCACCGACAAGGTGTCCAGCGCAAGGATGCGATCGGGCACGGTGGGGCCGCGCAGCAGGCGCCAGGTGGCCAGCAGCATGGCCAGGCCGACCACGTGCATGCACACCACCATCGTGGTCTGGATGAACATGTATCCGGTCATGGGAAGATCTCCATCAGCGGGGCTTCGTAGCGGGATTTGATCTGCCGGATCAGCGCATCCGGATCATCCAGATGCAGCACGTGCACCAGCAGATACCTGCGGTCATCGGACAAGGCCGCCGACACCGTGCCCGGGGTCAGCGTGATCATGCTGGTCAACGCGGCGATGCCGTGGATGTTGGCGATATCCAGCGGCAGCCAGATGAAGCCGGGGTGGATGCGGCGCTCCGGCCCCAGCACCTGGATCGCGACCCGGATGTTGGAGATCAGGATGTCCCACAGGGTCACGAACAACAGCTTGGGGAGGGGCTTGAGCGAGCCGATCCGCGCGAACTCGCGGTCCAGCCGGGCGGCGAACAGCGGCACCACCACGCCCAGGATCATGCCGAGCACGAACTGGCCCAGGGTGAAGCTGTCGGACATCAACAGCCAGAACGCCACCACCATCACGCTCAGCGAGGGCGAGGGCAGGATGCGCTTGTACAGGGAAGGCTTGCCGGTCATGGCTGGCGGATCTCCGGCGTTGTGGCGCGCAGTTCACCCACGTAGTCCTGGGGCTGCAGCAGCTGGGTGGCCATCGCATCGGTGTGCTGCATCAGCGGGCCGGCGAACACGCTCATCGCGATGCCATAGCTGAGCAGCAGCGCGGCGGCGAACAATTCCACGGTGCGCGTCGGTGCCTTGCGCGGCTTGGGTGCGCCTTCTTCGACCACCGGCACGCGCCAGAACAGGCGGATGCCGCCGCGGGTCAGGCCGACGATGACCATCAGGCTGCTGCCCAGCACGGCGGCCCACACCGCCCAGGTGTACTGCGCGGGCATCCCGGCCAGCAGCGCAGCCTTGGCCAGGAAGCCGGACAGCGGCGGCAGGCCCGCGACCGACACCGCACCGATCAGGAACAGCACCGCAGGCGTTTCCTTGCCCGGCATCGGCGCGATGACTTCCTTGCGATCGCTGGCACCGCCGCGGCGGCGGCGGATCAGATCGGCAATGAGGAACAGCGCGGCGGCCACGAAGGTGCTGTGCGGCAGGTAGTAGAGGCCGGCCGAGAGCACTTCGGGCGTACGCACCGAGAAGGCGATGAACAGCGTCGCCGCCGAGACCACCACCAGGTAGGAGATCAGCACGCGCAGGCGTGCCGCAGCGAGCACGCCCAGGCCGCCCAGCACGAGGGTGGCCACACCGGCCCAGAGCAGCCACTGGCTGCCGTAGCCGGCCATCGGTCCGGCACCCTCGCCGAACCACAGCGTGCTGACCCGCAACACCGCGTACAGGCCGACCTTGGTCATGATCGCGAACAGCGCCGCCACCGCCGCCGGCGCACGCGCATACGCTTCGGGCAGCCACAGATACAGCGGCATCAGCGCGGCCTTGCTGCAGAACACCAGCAGCAACAGCCCCATGGTCGCCTTGACCAGGGTCAGGTGCGAGGCCGGCACTTCAGCGATGCGCTGGGACAGTTCGGCCATGTTGAGCGAGCCCAGCGAGGCGTACAGCAGGCCGAGTGCGATCAGGAACAGGGTCGAGGCGGTGACGTTGAACACCACGTAGTGCAGGCCGATGCGCATGCGCAGGCCGCGCCCGCCGCTGAGCAGCAGGCCATAGGAGGCGATCAGCATCACCTCGAAGAACACGAACAGATTGAAGATATCGCCGGTCAGGAACGCGCCGTTGAGGCCGACCAGCTGGAACTGGAACAACGCATGGAAGTGCGGCGCGCGCCGGTCCCAGCCCGAGCAGGCGTGCAGCAGGCAGGGGATGGCCAGCAGCAGCGTGGTCACCAGCATCCATGCCGAGAGGCGGTCGGCCACCAGCGCGATGCCCAGGCGCGAGGGCCAGTCACCCAGCAGGTACACCGCGATGCTGCCGTCAGCGGTCTGCGCGAACAGCAGCGCGACGGCCGCGGCGAGCGCGGTCAGCGTGGTCCACGCCACCGTGCGCTGCACCTTCGGCCCGTAGCGGCGATGCTCGACGAACAGCGAGCAGGCCGCGCCGAACAGTGGAATCAGGATGGGCAGGATCACCGCATGATTCATGCGCCGCCCTCCCGGCCCGGCGCGGTATCGGCAGGCAGCTCTTCTTCTTCGTGCGCGTCCACGTGGTCGCTGTGGTTGTCGCTGCGGCTGCGCATCGCCAGCACGATGCTGACTGCCGTCATCGCGAAGGCGATCACGATGGCGGTCAACACCAGCGCCTGCGGCAGCGGATCGGTGTAGTTGCCCAGGTCGCTGTCGATGCCCTCACGCAGCACCGGTGCCTTGCCCTGCACCAGCCGGCCGCCGGCAAAGATCAGCAGGTTGGTCGCATACGACAGGAAGGTCATGCCGAGGATCACATCGAAGCTGCGCGCGCGCAGCAACAGGTAGATGCCGATCGCGCTCAGTACGCCGATGGCGCTTGCCAGAGCCAGTTCCATCAGTGCATCTCCCCGGTTTTTGCCGAACGGCGGTTGGGATCGATTTCGCCTTTGCGGGCATTGCGGGTGCGCGAGGGCTTGATCGTGCCCATCATCGAGAGCATCAGCATCACGCCGCCGAACACCACCAGGTACACGCCGGTATCGAAGCCGATCGCACTGGCCAGCGGTACCTCGCCGATCAGCGGAATGTGCAGGTCCAGATGGCCGCTGGTCAGGAACGGCACGCCGAACAGCATCGACGCGCAGCCACTGAGGATGGCGATCAGCAGACCGGCACCGATGCAGCGGATGTAATCGAAGCCGAAGCGCGATTCCACCGAGGTGGTGCCCTGGATGACGTACTGGATCAGCAGCGGCACGGCCAGCACCAGGCCGGCGATGAAGCCGCCGCCGGGCGCGTTGTGGCCGCGCAGGAACAGGAAGATCGAGACGGTCAGGGTGAGCGGGAACATGATCTGGGCCAGATCGGCCGGCACCGGCAGCTTGATCGGCGGGCCGGGCATGATCTGTTCCGGCGCCATCCGCGAGCGGCGCAGCATGGCGTGCACCACCAGCGCGGCGATGCCGAACACGGTGATCTCACCGAAGGTATCAAAGCCACGGAAGTCGACCAGGATCACGTTGACCACGTTCTGCCCATACGCCTCCGGCAGCGCACGCGCCAGCAGCTCGCCGGCCATGGTGTTCGGCGGCAACGTCATGGCGGTGTAGGCCATCGCGGCCAGGCCGCCGCCGGCGACGATCGCGATCACCGCATCGCGCCGCTTGCGCCAGACCGACTTCTCCGGGGGCGACTGGATCGGCAGGTAGTTCATGCCCAGCAGCATCAGCACCAGGGTGACCATCTCCACCAGCAGCTGGGTCAGGGCCAGATCGGGCGCGGAGAGGAACACGAAGGTCAGCGAGACCATCAGGCCGACACCGCCGACCACCAGCACCGCCAGCAGGCGCTGCCGGTAGACGAACAGTGCGCCCAGCGCGCAGGCCATCATCACCAGCCACAGCGCCCAGCCCAGCAGTGGGATCGGCTGTGGCGAGGGCCAGTTGGGCGACGCCGGATTGGCCACGAACGGTGCGGCGGCGACGATGATCGCCACCACCACCAGCGCCATCAGCATGCGCTGCAGGCTGCCGTTGGCCAGGCCCTGGGTGAGCCGGTGGGCGAAGCCGAACACCAGGTCCAGCTGCTTGTGGAACAGGTTGCGGCCGATGCTGCGGCTAACCACCGCATGCAGGTTGATCAGGCGGCGCAGCCCGAAGTACAGCGCGATACCGCCAATGACGCCGGCGATGCTCATCATCAACGGGGTGTTGAAGCCGTGCCAGACCGAGAGGCTGTAGGCCGGCATCGCCGCGCCGAGGATCGAGGAGGCGGCCGCGTGCAGCACCGGGGCGATGGTGATCGCCGGGGCGACGCCGACGGCCACGCAGACCACGACCAGGATCTCGACGGGCACCTTCATGAAGCGCGGCGGCTCATGCGGGACGCGGTCCAGATCATGCGGGCCTTTGCCGAAGAAGGTGTCGTGCACGAAGCGCAGGCTGTAGGCCACGCCGAACACGCCGGCCAGCAGTGCGGCGATCGACATCACCACGCGCATGGTTTCCGGACCGCCCGCGGTCAGCGCTTCGGCGAACAGCATTTCCTTGGACAGGAAGCCGTTGAGCAGCGGAATACCGGCCATCGCCAGCGAGGCGATGATCGCCAGCGCGCTGGTGATCGGCATCAACCGCCGCAGGCCGCCCAGCTTGCGCATGTCACGGGTGCCGGTCTCGTGGTCGATGATGCCCGCAGCCATGAACAGCGACGCCTTGAAGGTGGCGTGGTTGAGGATGTGGAACACGCCGGCCACCACCGCCATCGGTGTGGACAGGCCGAACAGCATGGTGATCAGGCCCAGATGGGAGATCGTCGAATAGGCCAGCAGGCCTTTGAGGTCATGCTGGAAGATCGCGTTCCAGGCGCCGATCAGCAGCGTGATCGCCCCGATGCCGCTGACCGTATAGAAGAACAGATCGGTGCCGGCCAGCGCCGGGTGCAACCGGGCCAGCAGGAACACGCCGGCTTTGACCATCGTCGCCGAATGCAGGTAGGCCGAGACCGGGGTCGGCGCGGCCATCGCGTGCGGCAGCCAGAAGTGGAACGGGAACTGGGCGCTCTTGGTGAAGATGCCGGCCAGGACCAGGAACAGGGCATACGGGTACAGCGAACTGGCGCGGATCAGATCGCCCGCGGCGAGTACGGCATCCAGTTCGAAGCTGCCCACGATGCGACCGATCAGCAGCACGCCGCCGAGCAGGGCCAGGCCGCCGCCGCCGGTGACCACCAGGGCCATCCGGGCCCCCTCGCGGGCATCCTGGCGATGCGACCAGAAGCCGATCAGCAGGAACGAGCTGATGCTGGTCATTTCCCAGAACACCATCAGCAGCAACAGGTTGCCCGAGAGCACCATGCCCAGCATGGCGCCCATGAACAGCAGCAGGTAGCAGTAGAAGCGGTGGGCGCTGTCGCGGGCACTGAGGTAGTAGTGGGCGTACATCACCACCAGTGCACCGATCGCCAGCACCATGCCGGCGAACATCCAGGCCAGGCCATCCAGGCGCAGTGAGAAGGCCAGGCCGATCTGCGGTATCCACTCCCCATAACTGCGGACGATCCCGCCGTCCATGATCGCCGGGGTCATCGTCGCCAACAGCGCCAGTCCTCCCAGCGGAGCGGCCGCGGCTACCCAGGCGGCCGTGGAGCGGGAGGTGCGGCGGAATGAAGCGACGGCCACTGCCATCAGGAAGGGCAGGGCGAGCAGCAGGAGCAGACTAGGATTCATGCAGGGAATGCGGGATTCACGAGCAGGTCGTTCAGTCTAACAGGCAGGCAATTGCTGCCGATACACCCGAATACGCCCTCAATTGCATGTAACGTGCGCTGATTCATTTTTTCAGGGCGGCGCGTGGCCCCATTCGGGCGCGTCGGCCGCCGTATGGAGACCCGCTGGCGACTTTGCCGAGTGTGGCCTCCCGGCGCCCGTCGAATCGGGTCGGGAACCAGTCGTCACAGGGGCTGCGGGACCGCGTGGGCGTGCACGAAGATGAACGGTGACCGTCGCTCGAAAGGCCACTGCGGACGATGCTGGACGGTCCGGCGTGGAGTGCCGGTGAGCGTCCTCGCTCGTTCAGGAAAAACCGGTCAGTAGCGCCAGTCCATCCGGCGGTAGAGCTTGGCCAGGACCCATAGCGGGCCGATCA
This sequence comes from Stenotrophomonas sp., assembly GCA_003484865.1. GTDB lineage: Bacteria > Pseudomonadota > Gammaproteobacteria > Xanthomonadales > Xanthomonadaceae > Stenotrophomonas. The sequence goes on along the minus strand of DMZT01000164.1, from coordinate 3,000 downwards.
GCAGGTAGACCAGATCGGTCAGGAAACTCGGCTTGCGGCCTTCATGCTTGTGGCCGATGAACTGCGCGACCCAGGCCACGGCGAAGACCCCCAGGGCCAGCCAGAACAGGTTGACCAGGCCGATCTCGGCTTCCAGCAGCCGGCAGACGCAGCCGCTGACGAAGAAGAACGCCAGCATGCCGTAGCCCAGCGTGCGCGAAAGGCGGTTATAGAAGCACCAGGCGGCGAACATCGCCAGGCCGGCCCAGATCCCGTTCTGGAACCAGGTGATCAGCGGCGGCAGGCACCACAGCAGGGCAATCACCGACCACGCGATCGCCGGGACGGCCACGACGTGGATGCGCTGGTTCAGCGCATTGCGGTGATCGTCGGAATAACTGGCGAAATAGCGGTCGATCGGGCGTGCGACGGTGGTGGTGGCCATGTTCCCTCCCAGGATCTGCAGAGCATACCGCCCGTAGAGCCGACCGTTGGTCGGCTTGCTCTCACCCAGACGATACCCCTCGTGCTGCACGCGATAGGCCACCAACGTCCGCGGCAGTCGACCAGCGGTCGACTCTACGGCCGGGACCCCCGGCCATCACGGCCGGGGGCGCAGGCGAATCAGTCGACCGAGATACCGGCCAGGCGCTGCAGCGCCTCGGCGTACTTGGCCCGGGTGCGCTCGATGATCTCGGCCGGGATGCTCGGGCCCGGGGCGGTCTTGCCCCAGTCCAGCGTTTCCAGGTAATCGCGGACGAACTGCTTGTCGTAGCTCGGCGGGCTGGTGCCCACCTCGTACTCGTCAGCCGGCCAGTAGCGCGAGGAATCCGGGGTCAGCATCTCGTCCATGATGTACAGACGGCCGTCGGCATCGGTACCGAACTCGAACTTGGTGTCGGCCAGAATGATGCCGCGCTCGCGGGCGTAATCGGCGGCGAAGGCATAGATGCGCAGGGTGGCGTCGCGCACGCGCTCGGCCAGGTCCGCACCGACCGCCTTCACCATCGCATCGAAATCGATGTTCTCGTCATGGTCGCCGACGGCGGCCTTGGTCGAGGGGGTGAAGATCGGTTCGGGCAGCTGTTCGGCCTGGCGCAGGCCGTCGGGCAGCTCGATGCCGCTGATCTTGCCGGTGCGCTGGTAGTCCTTCCAGCCGCTGCCGATCAGGTAGCCGCGGGCGATCGCCTCGACCGGAACCGGCTTGAGCTTGCGGGTGACCACGGCGCGCTTGGCGTACAGGGCCGGATCGACACCCTCGGGCAGCACACTGGCGACATCGATGCCGGTCAGGTGGTTGGGCATCAGGTGCGCGGTCTTGGCGAACCAGAAGTTGGAGACCTGGCAGAGCATCTCGCCCTTGCCGGGGATCGGATCGGGGAGCACCACGTCGAAGGCTGACAGACGGTCGGTTGCGACCATCAGCAGGTAGTCCCCCGGCGGAGTGCCGGCGGGGAGCCGGTCGCGCGGAATGTCGAAAACATCACGCACCTTGCCGCGATGGCGCAAGGGCAGGCCGGGGAGATCGGATTGCAACAACGTGGTCGGCACGGGCACTCCTGAGGCTTCGTCATGACAGCTGTCCAGGGGACCCGGAGGGCCCGCACAGACAGCGGGCGGCCTAGTGTAAAGCGGGTTGGGCCCGCTGTGACGTAAAATGAGGATCCTTTGTCGCCTTGGCTGCCCAGACCACCATGCGCTGGTACGGAAAACTGCTCGGATTCATCGCCGGCGCCTTGTTGTTCAGGCCCAATCCGCTGTTCGGTGCCGTGGTCGGGCTATTGCTGGGGCATGCCTTCGATGCCGACTGGTTCCGGCTGAACAGGGAAAACCCCTACCGCGAGCTGGGGCTGACCTCCGAGGCGACCGATGCCGAGATCGACCTGGCCTACCGCCGGCTGATGTCCCAGTACCACCCGGACAAGGTGGTCGGCGCGGCGCCGGAGCTGCGCCAGCAGGCCGAGCGCAAGTCGCGCCAGCTCAATGCCGCCTACGACCGCATCAAGACCCTGCGCAAGCGCTGAGTCCGCGCGGCGCCCCCTTTCCACCTCCCGAAGGCCCCGGCCATGTCCAACTGCATCATTGCCCCCTCCATCCTGTCCGCCGATTTCGCCCGCCTGGGTGAGGAAGTGGACAACGTGCTCGCGGCCGGCGCCGACTGGGTGCATTTCGATGTGATGGACAACCATTACGTGCCGAATCTGACCATCGGCCCGCTGGTCTGCCAGGCGCTGCGCAAGCACGGTGTGACCGCGCCGATCGACGTGCATCTGATGGTGGAGCCGGTGGACCGGATCATTCCGGATTTCGCCGAGGCCGGCGCGACCTACATCAGCTTCCATCCGGAGGCGAGCCGCCACGTGCACCGCACGATCCAGCTGATCCGTTCGCTGGGCTGCAAGCCGGGCGTGGTGCTCAATCCGGCCACGCCGGTGGACATCCTGGACTGGGTGCTCGATGACCTGGACCTGGTGCTGGTGATGTCGGTCAATCCGGGTTTCGGCGGCCAGGCGTTCATTCCGTCGGCGCTGGACAAGGTGCGCGCGATCCGCAAGAAGATCGATGCCAGTGGCAAGGACATCCGCCTGGAGATCGACGGTGGGGTGAAGGCCGACAACATCGGGGCGATCGCCGCCGCCGGTGCCGATGCCTTCGTGGCCGGCTCGGCGATCTTCAATGCGAAGACCAGCTACCAGGACATCATCGCGCAGATGCGCGGCAACGTCGCCGCGGCGCGGGGCTGAGCCATGGAACCGGTGGCTGCCGTGACCATCCGCGTGGCCACCGCCGAGGATGCGGCGCTGATCCTGCGTTTCATCCGCGAGTTGGCGATCTACGAGAAGGCCGAGTCGTCGGTGCAGACCGACGAAGCGGGCATCCGGGCGAGCCTGTTCGGACCGGCGGCGAAGGCGCACGCGCTGATCTACGAAGCCGACGGCGCGGCCATCGGCTACGCCGTGTATTTCTACAACTACTCCACCTGGCTGGGCCGCAACGGGATCTACCTGGAAGATCTGTACG
>DMZT01000031.1:5539-6963 GCA_003484865.1 Stenotrophomonas sp. | reverse complement strand
CGGCCAGGCCTCCGCTGCGATCGGCAGGGTCGCCCGGCACAGCCGGCCAGTCGCCCGCGTGCCAACCAGCACGCGCAGCAATGCGATACCCAGGCCGGTGACATAGAGCGCGGCCAGCCACGTGGTAGTGGCCACCCCCGCCCAAGGGGAACTCACCAGGCCCCCTTCCGCCGCACCGGCAGCCCCGAGGTCCAGCGCGACCGGCAGCGGCATCATCAGTGCCGGTGGCAACGAGATGAGCGGTGCGGGGGCCCACAGCGCCATACCCACCGACAGCAGGACCGGCATCACCGCCAGCAACCACACCCCCATCCAATAGCCATACGCGGCGTGGGAGAGACCCAGACGCCGGTGGACACGTTGCCCGGCAGACCACGCCACCCAGCCGCCCGCCAAGGCGCCAACGGCATGCACGCCCCAGAAGCCCAGCGTCAGCCCACTCATGCCGGATCGTCCTTGGCGGGGGCACGCAGCAGCGCATCGAGCTGCTGCAGTTCCTGTTCGCTGAGCAGGCGGCTGTCGGCGAAGGCCTGCGCCGGCAATGCGCCATCGATCTCGAGCACCCGGCGCGCGAAGTCCGTGCTGAGTGCGGCCAGTGTGGCCACCTTGCCGACCTTGGCGCGGTACATGTTCAGCCCGTGCTCGACGGTTTCTTCCACCAGCCCTTTGTCGACCATGCGTTCGAGCGTCTTGCGGGTGGACGAGTAGGACCAGTCCAGCGCCGCGGCGGCGCCGTTGTGGACTTCGCGCGCACTGCAGGCGCCCTGGCGCCACAGCGCTTTGAGCAGTTCCAGTTCGGCATTGGAAGGGGTAGGCAGCGCAGACATGGCAATCCCGGTGTGGCGAGGTGTCGCAAGTGTGCGACACGTGTCGCATGGAATGCAACAGGGGTGTCATTGATGCGGATCAATGCCGTCACAGGTGGCGTGCGTACCATCCAGATGTGCAGCGCGGTGCCGGGAGGGGGCCGTGCGGTAAGGAAACCGTGCTGCCAGGCACCGGGCGACCGGTGCCTCCTGTAGGTCCATCGAAAAAGGAGTGGTGATATGGCTGTCGAGCAACAGGGCGTGCACCGGGCACCGGTGATCGATAAAGAACCCGATGCCACGGGGGCCTACTGGTCCAACCGGCCCGAGAACACACTGCCGCCGCCGGACATGATGGGTGCCTACATGCGCAATCGCCCGGTCGCACCGGCCGGCGTGGCGAACCGCAAGGCGTGGATCATCGGCACCGGTATTGCCGGCCTGGCCGCGGCGTTCTATCTGATCCGCGATGGCGGCATGCCGGCGGCGAACATCACCCTGATCGACAGCCTGGACATCGAAGGCGGTTCGCTCGATGGGGCCGGCGACCCCGAGCAGGGCTACCTGGTTCGCGGCGGCCGCGAGATGAACTGGAACTACGACAATTTCTGGGACATG
>DMZT01000031.1:0-5324 GCA_003484865.1 Stenotrophomonas sp. | reverse complement strand
AATTTCTGGGACATGTTCCAGGACGTGCCGGCACTGGAACTGCCCGCCGGCTACAGCGTGCTGGACGAGTACCGGGCGGTGAACGACAACGACCCGAACTACTCCAAGGCCCGGCTGATGCATCAGCAGGGGAAGATCCAGGACTTCGCCACGTTCGGGCTGAGCAAGCCGCAGCAGTGGGAACTGGTCAAGCTGCTGCTCAAGCGCAAGGAAGACCTCGACGATGTGACCATCGAGGACTACTTCAGCGAAGGCTTCCTGCAGAGTAATTTCTGGTTCTTCTGGCGCTCGATGTTCGCCTTCGAGAACTGGCAGAGCCTGCTGGAAATGAAGCTGTACATGCACCGTTTCCTGGATGCCATCGACGGCTTGAACGACATGTCCGCGCTGGTGTTCCCGAAATACAACCAGTACGAGAGTTTCGTCAAACCGCTGGTGAAGATGCTGCGCGACCAGGGGGTGCAGGTCACTTTCGGTACCCGCGTGTACGATCTGGACATGCGCGTGGCAGGCGATACCCGCACCGTCACCGGGCTGCGCTGCCGTGTGGCGGGCAACGATACGCTGCTGCCGGTGGCCGAGGGCGACCTGGTGTTCGCGCTGACCGGCTCGATGACCGAGGGCACCGCCTATGGCGACATGGACACGGTGCCGGTGCTGAAGCGTCCGCGCGAAACACCGGGGCAGGACAGTGACTGGGCACTGTGGCGCAACCTCGCTGCACAGTCGCCGATCTTCGGCAAACCGGAGAAATTCCACGGTGACATCAACCGCTCGATGTGGGAGTCGGCCACGCTGACCTGCCGCCCCTCGCCACTGGTGGACAAGATCAGGGAACTCTCGGTCAACGACCCGTACTCGGGCAGGACCGTGACCGGCGGCGTCATCACCTTCACCGACTCCACCTGGGTGCTGAGCTTCACCGTCAACCGCCAGCCGCACTTCGTCGACCAGCCCAAGGATGTGCTGGTGGTGTGGGTGTATGCGCTGCTGATGGACCAGAACGGCAACCACGTGGCCAAGCCGATGCCAGCCTGTACCGGCCGCGAGATCCTGGCCGAGCTGAGCTACCACCTGGGCATCGTCGATCAGCTTGATGAGATCGTCGCCAACACCAAGGTGCGCACCGCGCTGATGCCCTACATCACGGCGCAGTTCATGCCACGCGCGGCCGGCGACCGCCCGCACGTCGTGCCCGGGGGCTGCACCAACCTGGGCCTGTTGGGGCAGTTCGTGGAGACCCACAACGATGTGGTGTTCACCATGGAAAGTTCGGTGCGCACCGCCCGCGTGGCGGTGTATACGCTGCTGGACCTGCCCAAGCAGGTGCCGGACCTGAGCCCGACCCAGTACGACATCCGCAACCTGATCAAGGCGGCGCGTGCGCTCAACAACAACGCACCCTTCCCGGGCGAGCGACTGCTGCGGCGGGTGCTCGACAAGACCTACTTCGCGCACATCCTGCCGCCGCTGCCGGACACCGAACACAGCCGTACCGGCTTCATGGAAGAGGAGGTGTCCTGGCTGGTCGGCAAGGGCGGCAGCGCGTTGAAGGATCTCTCCACGCGGCTGGAAACGCTGCGCGAGAACCTGGCCAAGCGCGGGAAGTAGCCCGGTTGTGGTGCCGCGGTGATGGAGATCGCCGCGGCACCGCCGCCCCATGGGGATGGGGATCGGCGATACTGCAGGCTGATCGCCTGCTGTGATGCACGGACCCGCCCCACATGTCTTTTGACGCGACACCTCCAGCGGCCGAGCGCCAGGATGTCACCCGTTTGCTGCGCCGCTGGAGCGAGCAGCAGGACATCGCCGCCCGCGATCAACTGCTGGCGCTGCTGTATGCGCAGCTGCGTGGCATGGCCGTGGCGCGGCTGGGCACCCCCCAGGATGGCGTGCTGCAGCCGACCGTGCTCGTGCACGAGGCCCTGATGCGGATGATCGGTGGGGAGATCGGCTACCGCGATCGCGTGCATTTCCTTTCATTGGCGGCGCTGAAGATGCGCAGCGTGCTGGTGGACCACGCACGCGCGATGGCGGCTTCCAAGCGGGGCGGAGGTGCGATCAACCTGACCCTGTCGTATGCCGACCTGGAAGCCAGCCCTGATCACGATGCCTTCGAAGTGCTGGCCCTGAACCGCGCGCTGGAGGAACTGGCCGCCCTGGATGAGCGCGCCGCATGCACGGTGGAATGGATGTACTTCGGTGGCATGAGCCGCGAAGAGATTGCCCTGGCGCTGGATGTGTCGGTGCCCACGGTCGATCGCGATCTGCGGTTTGCCAAGGCGTGGTTGAACCGGCATCTGGCTGGGCCGGCCACGCGCGCATGACCGGCCCAGACCGCTGGCAGACGGTGCGCGGGCTGTTCGACGCGGTCTGCGATCTGCCCGAGGCGCGCTGGCGCCCGGCGCTGGGTGAGCTGTGCGATGACCCGGCCGCGATCGACGAAACGCTGCAGCTGCTGCGCGCGCAGACCGCCGACCTGGGCCGGGTCGAGCACGCGCTCGCCGCCGTGATGGCCGCGATGGATGATCCGGCCACGCTGGTCGGGCAGCGGCTTGGCCCGTGGCGCCTGAGCCGGTTGCTGGCCGTCGGCGGGATGGGGGTGGTGTTCCTGGCCGAGCGCGCCGATGCGTTGTACCGGCGCGAAGTGGCGATCAAGCTGATCCGCCGCGCCTACGACCCGGTACTGGCCACGCGGCTGGCCAGTGAAAGCCAGATCCTGGCCGACCTGCAGCACCCGCATATCGCCCGGCTGTATGACGTGGGCGTGGCCGAGGGCGGTCAGCCCTACCTGGTGATGGAATACGTACAGGGTGAACCGCTGGACGACGCCTGTCGCACCCTGGCGCTGGATCTGGCCGCACGCCTGCGCCTGTTCGTGCAGATCTGCGGCGCGGTCCAGGCCGCACATTCCCAATCCGTGGTGCACTGCGACCTCAAGCCCGGCAACGTACTGGTCCGCCCCGACGGCCAGCCGGTCCTGCTGGATTTCGGCATCGCGCATCTGCTCGGTGACGCCAACGATGCCGCGGCCTTCCTCACCCCGGCCTATGCCAGCCCCGAGCGCCTGGCAGGGCGCCCGGCCAGTGTGGTGGGCGATGTCTACAGTCTGGGCGTGATGCTGGAGGCGCTGCTGCAGGCCACGCCGCCGCCGGCGCGCGGGGTGCCCGCCGACCTGCTGGCGGTCGCGGCCAAGGCCGCTGCCGCGGATCCGGCCGAACGTTATGCCTCTGCCGACGCACTGGCCGAGGATATTGAACGGTATCTGGCACACCGCCCGGTGCGCGCGCGTCGGCCCAGCCGCTGGCATCGTGCGCGCCTGCTGCTGCGGCGGCAATGGCGCGCCAGTGTGATCGTCGCGCTGGTGGCGGTGATGGTGCTGGCCTTCGTGCTGCGCTTGAGCGAGGCGCGTCGGCAGGCCGAGCAGAATGCGGTGGCTGCCGCCGGCATCGCCGATGTACTGGTGGCCGCCTTCGATGCGGCCGATCCGGGGCTGCGCCACGGCACGCCGATGACCGCGCGTGAGGTGCTCGATCTGGGCGCACGCCGGCTTGAGCAGGACCGCACCGTGTCGCCCGCGCTGCGCGCGCGGATGCAGGCTGCATTGGGGCGCGCCTACCAGAACCTGGGTCAACCGCAGGATGCGCAGGCCCTGCTGCGGGACAGCGTGGAGGGGCTGGTGCACACGCGCGCCGCGCCGCATGAGATCGCCGACGCCCGCGCCAGTCTGGCGGTGCAGCTGCTCAGCGCCGGGCGTGAGAAGGAGGCGCTGGGCAGTGCAGAGGACGCGTTGGGCCTGCTTGAGCAGGACGATGCCCCGGCGGTGCGGGTGAAGGCCTTGAACGCCCGGGGCCTGGCCCAGGCGCAGCTGGAGCAGCCGGCGGCGGCGGAACACTCCTTCCGCTCCGCGCTGGCGTTGAGCCGGCGGGGAAACGGTGCACCGCTTCAGCGCGGCGGCCTGGCGGCGATGGCCAACCTCGGCGATCTGTACCGGAGCCAGGGCGAGCTGGACAAGGCCGAAGCGATCCTGCGCGAGGGTCTGGCAGAGGCATCGCGGGAGCATGGTGTCCAGGGGGCCGAGTACCAGCGGGTCCTGCGCGCGCTGTCCTCGACGCTGCTCAACCAGGGCCGTATCGATGAAGCGCTGGCGCTGGCCGAGCGCAGCTTCGCGCTGACCCGGCAGATGTTCGGCGCAGGCAGCAGCTACACCGCCTCGGCCGAAGCCGCGCTGGCCGGACAGTATCTCGATCTTGGCCGCTACCAGGCGGCCGATCAGCACTTCCGCAACAGCCTGCAGACCAGCGCCGCGGTGGATGGCGTGGACAGCCGCGCCTACGCGGTCAAACAGTATGCCCATGGCCTGATGGAGGAAGCCCGCGGCGACTATGTGCAGGCCGAGCAGAACTACCGCGCTGCGCTGGCGCGCTATCGGGCGCTGCTCGGGCCTGAGCATGCCGACACACTCGACGTGGACATGGTGCTGGCCCGGTTGCTGCTGCGTACCGGCCGCACGGCCGAGGCGCAGGCACCGCTGCAGCAGGTGGCCGCCCTGTGGCGGCGCGAACTCCCGCCCGAGTCGCCGCAGCTGCTGGTGTTGCGCCTGGTCGAGATTGAATGGCTGATCCGGGACGGACAGCATGCCGAGGCCGCCCGGGCCCTGGCCGCGTTCGGCCAGGCCCACCCGAGCCTGCCCCCGTGGCTGGGGCTGCGCCTGCAGATGCAGCAGGCACTGCTTGCCCAGCGCCGTGGCGATCCCGCGGCAGTGCCGCTGTCGGCCCAGCTGGTGGAGACATTCGCTGGTTTCTACGGGGCGGATTCCACGGCCACCGCCAAGTGGCGTATCCCGCTGGCGGAGGCATTGTTCGCCAACGGCGATGGCGCTGGCGCCCGCGCCCAGATCGCCCGGGCCCGGCCGCACCTGCAGGAACTGGCGCCGACGTCGGAATTTCTGAGTCGCATCAAGGGGTTGGAGCAGCGCATGGCGGATCACGACGCGGGTCTGTCCCGGGGGCGATAGTTTTGTGATGGTTTTCTCGGTTTATCGATCAGGAGGCCGATTCCGGGCCTCGTTGATCGAAGGAACGCCATGTCAAACCCTCTCCATCCAGATGCCACCCGCGCTGCAGCGCATCCGCCAGCCGCCTCCGCCGAGGCCATGGACCCACCTGAGGCGATGGAAGCACGTGAGGCCGAACTGGACACCACGCAGGCCCGCGGCCCGTTCCGTGCCTTCCGGAAGGCCTACCGCAAAGCGCGTGACTGGCATTGCTCCCGCGGGCGCGCCGCGGTGGTCGCGCTGCGCTTTGCCCTGACCGGCGACAGCG
>DMZT01000146.1 GCA_003484865.1 Stenotrophomonas sp. | reverse complement strand
CCGCCGGTCAGCGCGTGCAGATCATCAAGAAGGACCCGGAAAAGGGCTCGATCCTGCAGTTCGGTACCGAGATCGTGACCGACCAGGACCACACCCTGGCCGCCCTGCTCGGCGCCTCGCCGGGTGCCTCGACCTCGCCGCCGATCATGCTGGACCTGCTCAAGAAAGCCTTCCCGGAGCAGATGGCGGCGGGCTGGGAAGCGCGCCTGAAGCAGATCGTCCCGTCGTATGGCCGCAAGCTCAATGACAGCCCGGCGCTGACCAATGAGATCCGCCGCCTGACCAGCGAGACCCTGAAGCTGCCGTACCTGGAGGTGCCGGTCGAGACCAGCCCCGCGGTGATGCTGACCCCGCCGCCGGCCGCCAAGCCGGCCGAAGCCAAGCGCAACGCCAACGAAGAACTGCAGGCGCTGTAAGCCTGCACCGGCGAGGCCTTCGGGCCTCCGCCACGGTTTCCCTCCGGCCACCCTCGCGGTGGCCGGTTGCGTTTTTGGGGGCCAGCGCCGCCGCGCGACCGCTCTACGCCGACGCGGCCGATTGTTCAAGAATTGTAAAGCGACTGAGAACGATTTACATTTGCGCATCGCAGGGGTGTCGCTACGGAAACGGGACGGTCTCAACGGACTGCCGTCTCCCCGCAGCTGCCCGACAGCCTGCTTTCCCAGGATGGACCTACCGTGCCTGGCGCCTGCGCGCCGGCGTTGCCTGCCTGTTGCCTTCCTTCCCTACTGCCGTCCAGAGACCCCCATGTCGCTCCGCGCCCACCCGCTCCGCTCCCGCCGTGCCCCGCTGGCCCTGGCCCTGCTCTCCGCCCTCTCGCTGACCGCCCCGCAGGCCTTCGCCGATGCGCTGGCAGACGCCAGCAGCGCTGCCGATGCCAAGACCTTGGACAAGGTCAGCGTGGTGGGTGCACGGGCCGCGCCCTCGAGCACCACCCGCCTGCCGATCAGCCTGCAGGAAACCCCGCAGTCGGCGACGTCGATCGGCCTTCAGCGCCTGCAGGACGAATCGCTGTTCAGCATCAACGACGTCATGCGCAACGTCACCGGCGTGAGCGTCTCGTTCTACGACACCCAGCGCCCGCTGTATTACGCACGCGGTTTTCCCATCACCGATTTCCAGGTCGATGGCATCCCCACCTACAGCGGCTCGACCAACCAGGAATATGACACCGCGTTCTACGATCGGGTCGAAGTGATCCGCGGCGCCAACGGCCTGCTGAGCGGCGCAGGCGTGCCATCGGCGACGGTCAACCTGCTGCGCAAGCGCCCGGGCAAGGAGTTCGATGCCTCCTTCTCGGTCAGCGCCGGCAGCTGGGACTACCAGCGCATGGAAGCCGACGTGACCGCGCCGTTGACCGCTGACGGCCGTTTCCGCAGCCGAGTGGTTGCCGCCTACACCGACCGCGATCTGTATTACGACCGCTACCACGAGAACAAGATGGCCGGCATGGCCGTGCTGGAAGGTGACCTGACCGACAGCACCACGCTGACCGTCGGCTACCAGACCCAGGACAACAATCCGGTTGGCTCGACCTGGGGCACGGTGCCGTTCTTCAACAGCCAGGGCGACTTCGCCCATCTGCCGCGTTCGACCAACGTCGCGCCGAAGTGGAGCTACTGGCAGCGCGAGACCAGCACCGCCTTCGCCAACCTGGAGCAGCGCTTCGGCGAGAACTGGCTGCTGAAGATCAACACCGCCTACACCCAGGGCAACGTGCAGAACGTGCGCGTGTACGGCAGCGGCTACCCGGATCCGGCCACCGGTGCGGGCATCTTCCTACGCACCGCCGCCGGCGATTCCGAAGACACCCGCCGCAACGTGGATGCCTACCTGAGCGGCACGTTCTCCTTGTTCGGCCGCGAGCACGACCTGACCGTGGGGGGGCAGTGGGCGGATCTGGAAGGCACCACCAACACCATCGCGCTGCGCTATCCCACCGATTGGGCACGTTGCGGGACCGAGCGCTGCTACTACATCCCGGATATCCGCACGTGGGATGGCGACATCTCCGAGGTGACCTACGCGCGTACCGGCGCACGCCGCGTCGCCAAGACCACGCAGAGTGGCGTCTACGTGGCCACCCGCCTGCGCCTGGCCGATCCGCTGGCCTTGATTGCCGGTGCGCGCCTGAGCCGTTGGGAAACGCTGTCCCGTTCCTACAACGCGGCTGGCGCGTACACCGGCACCAGCGGCGCTTACAAAGTGACGGATGAAGTCACGCCTTATGTGGGACTGGTGTACGACATCACCCCGCGGGTGGCGGCGTATGCCAGCTACACCGAAATCTTCAACCCGCAGAATTTCAAGGACCGCAACGAAAACCTGCTGGCACCGGTGGAAGGCTCCAATCTGGAAGCGGGCATCAAGTCGCAGTGGTTCGATGGTCGCCTGACCGCCAACGCCGCGGTGTTCGAGGCCAAGCAGGACAACTACGCGGTGCTCGACACGAGCGTGCCGGAGCGCTCGCTCAGCGATGGCAGTTCTGCCTATATCGGCATCAACGGCACCAAGGCACGCGGCTGGGAAGTGGACGTCAACGGCGAGATCCTGCCGGGCTGGACCGTCAATGCCGGCTTCACCCACGTCAAGGTCACCCGTGCCGCCACCGATCTGCTGTACGCCAACCCGGCCGAAGATCTGCTGCAGCTCAACACCCAGGTGCGGCTGCGCGGTGCCCTGGAGCGCCTGAGCGTGGGTGCCGGCGTGCAGTGGCAGAGCAAGGTGCAGGGCTACAACGTCCCCTATCCGCTCGGCGGCACGGTCACGGTGAACCAGCCGGCGTACGCGCTGGTGCAGTTCAACGCCAACTACCGCCTCAGCGACAGCTGGACGGCGACGTTGAGCGTGCGCAATGCGCTGGACAAGACCTACTGGGCCAACCTGGATTACAACAACTACGGCGAGCCGCGTTTTGTCGCGTTGAGCCTGCGCTGGAAATACTGAGGCCTGACGACATCGCTGTGTTGAACGAACGGGTCGCCTTCGGGCGGCCCGTTTTTTTTGTGGCGACCCACCGTACACAGGTAGTGCCGGCCGCTGG